>CAZLKP010000083.1:0-5660 GCA_964560095.1 uncultured Bacteroidia bacterium | reverse complement strand
CCCCTCCCCCCGCCTGTTCCTCGTTGAACAGGCAATTAATGGAAGGCCCGCCTGTGAGCCGGTTCGAAATCCCATGCCCATACTCGTGTGCGATGATGCCGTTATCAAGGCTTCCGTCCCGGTCGTTCGGGTTGCCTGGATTTGAAATACTCCCATTCACCGTTTCTGTGGCCATAGCTGAGGTTATCGTCGCTCCATCAGCCTGGCTGATCATGAGGGAAGGGATATTGATGTTCTGTCCGTTTCCGCCAGGAGCAAAGATGCCGGTAGGTTGATTGTTGATAATCACAACACCAACTGCACCTTCGGCCTGACAGCGTTGGACTTTTTCTACGAAATTGCATCCACCGCGAAACACCACTGCAATGTTACCAGCCAGTTCATGCCCATTAGGGATGGCAGAGCACCCCTGACTGGTCCCGGTGCTGTCTAGCACAAGGACCAAATCAGCAGTAATGGGTGTTTGAGGGATTCCAGGACCGAAATTGGCCTCAGCGGATGCATAGCCTCCGGAAATCGTTGCAGGGAAATTGATCGAGAGGAAATCGATACTCTGATTGCCCCCCAATCTCCACAAAAACATCTGCATTCTTCCCGGATTGCCATCCGGCGGCGAAGCAAAATTGGCGTTGTTCAATCCCGCTCCATCCTGGGCATCCGCAAACACAAAATCTCCTTCAATCCCATTCTTACCATAATTATTCTCCTGAAAATTGCCCGCCTCTTCATCGAACCCATAATGATACCACACATCATGCATCAGATTGTTCCAGAAGAAGAGGTTGGTGGCTGACGCATCCAGATAGCCGGACGGCGGTACGCCCTGAGGGATGGGAAAATCAAAAACCAGGGAAGGGCCCCCGTCAGGAGAAAAACCTGTTCCGTTGTCGCTATTCTGATCGTCCTGTGACCAGACATTATTCCCACGCGTGATTGTATAATCTTCCCCGATCACACCGTCCACATCGTGCCAGCCAAACGGTGACGCCACTGGATCTGATGGATCAGAAATGATCGCCCGATTTCCATGGTTAGGGCTCTCCACCGGCATAGGAAATATTCTGTATTCTGGTGTCGCCATGATTTTCCGGGGTGCAAATACATTCAGGGTTTCCTTTTTTGACCTACCAATTGAATGACGATGGCCGGCATGAGAAAGCCCATCCGGTATATCCCAGCTACAATTCACAACCCAGTCCTCTTCTGCCAGCACCAGCCCGTTGGCTGCATCTACCCAGATACCCCACCAGTGCTGATAATCTGTGGTGTAAATTCTCACTTCCCAGGCCAGACGAAGCTGACTAGAAGCATGCCGGACCCATGAAAGCTGGACGAGAATGGATTCGTTGGACAATCCCGGAACCGCATATGTCGCTTTCTGGTTCGGACCTGATGGACGTTCGACTAGATCGATCCGGGAAAAGTCCATGCGCTCCAGATGGTCAGCAGCGGCCGCAATAGCTTCTTCCTGACTCATAGCCGGAGTCGAAAGCTGAGCGTTCAGGACAGAATCTGGAACAAAAGCATAGTGAAACCCAATCACCTGATCCTGCCAGACATGAGCAGACATCACCGCATCATGAATGGCTATCCCATGAAGCATTTGCCTCAGGTAGATATGTGTGACCTGGTTATGTTTGGTTGTGTAAACATCAGAAACCTCCGCATTCAACATAGTTTCTGAACTGACTCCCAAAGAATCTAGTTTCCCAGACAGAAAAGACTGAAAGCGGGCATAAGCCTTGTCCTGCTGCGGTTGCGCGGTTATGGAAAAGGAAGACAGAAGGAAACCAAACAGAAATAAGGTTGATTTATACATACCCAACAAAGATGGACAATCACTCAAAAATGAACAGACAAGCATCAAACCATCCACTCTACAAGAAAAGCATAAAAAACCCTACATGAACTCCAGTTTGATTGGCACAATAACAAAAAAGTCATCATTTTATGTTTTGTTAATTCGAGAACCCCTATGCCTCGTTTCCACCTCATTAGCGTTATGTGCATCCTCGGCCCTTTGCTATGGGGAGGAATTCCTTGCCTCAGCCAGGAGAGGAAGCCTGATACATCCGCGCTAATTCGACAAGCACAATCTGAAGATCTCCCTGAAGACAAACGCCTGGATGCCTTACTGGAACTGTCAGCCTATTTTTACCAGGAGGACGTAGAACAACTCAAAAAGTATTCCCTGGATGCTTACAACCTGGCAGAACAAATCGGAGACTCAGCCAGAAAAGGCGTAGCAGCCAGAATGCACGGGGTGGCTCACGCTCTTCAGGGGAATATGACAGAAGCGGCCGCATGGACCTCTAGATCAGTGAAACTGGCCCGCAAATATGACACGGAGGCCAATTATATCAATTCGTTGGTGAACATCACGGGGATTATTTTCAACCTCAGGGAATGGTCCACCTGCCTGCGATATGCCCGAAGCCTGCTCCAGCAATCTATGTCGATTAGGGATACCATGCGCATGGCCGTTGCCAATGAAGTTCTCGGACTGACTCATCTGCAAATGGGACATAGCGATAGTGCTGTCCAGTTTTTCACCACAGGGATTCGCTTGTACAAGAGTCAGGAACAGGAACGCGCTATGGCCAACTGCATGAGTTCACTCGGAACAGCATTTGCCTCACAGAACGAATACGGAAAAGCGCTTCGCCAGATTGAGAAAGCCAATGCCATTTTTGACCGGCTCGACGGCTCCACATTCAGTTCCCAGTATATCGCTTCCCAACTGGAAGAGGTGGATATGTTTCTTAAACTGGGATTGTACGACCGGGCTGGAAACAGGCTAGAGGACCTGATCCCACATGCCAAAGCCCAACATCTGCTAACCTACCTCAACCGGGCTTACAGGCAGTTTTCAGTTGTAGACAGCGCCAATGGCCATTTTGAACGGGCGTTTTCCTGGTTACGAAAGCACAAAGACCTCAATGACAGTCTTACATCTGCCGCAGCCCAAAACGAAACCACCAAAATCCTGGCGAATTTTGAAGACCAGCAACGGGAAACCCAAATTCAACTGCTCAACACAGAAAAGGATCTCGCCGAAGCCAGATATACCAACCAGAGGACTATCCTGATTTCCGTGATCGCTGCCCTGTTTATTCTGATTACCCTGACAGGCGAATTGATCCGGAGAAATCATGTCATCAATAGAGTCAACCGCGAACTCGCCGCCAAAAAGGAGCTAATTCAAAAAAAATCTGAACGTCTGGAAGAATATGGCCGACAGCTTGAAAAGCAAAAAGAAGAACTGGAAACCTTAAATCATACCAAAGACAGATGGTTTGGCATTGTTTCACACGATTTCAGACACCCGTTAGTTGTGCTCGGTGGAGCCCTCGATATCATCGAAGATGATGATCTCAAGCCGGAAGAACGAACAATGCTGATACAGGATCTGAAAGTCCGGTTTAACCAAACATCGAGTCTGCTAGACAATCTGCTCTTTTGGGCTCAGCATCAACTAGACGGCTGGAAGGCGCATGTAACAACCCTCAGGCTTAGCGACCTTCTCGCTCCTGTGGTGGATATCGCTCAGGGTTGGGCAGATGAAAAGGACATCCGACTGACTGCCATGGTGAAAAAAGATTTTGATGTACAAACTGACGTCGATGCTGTCAGAATGGTTGTCAGAAATCTGATCAACAACGCCATTAAGTATTCTTACTCCGGGCAGGAAGTGAGACTTTGGGCCCAAAAAGCAACCGACCATTGGTCCATTGATGTTCAGGATGAGGGCATCGGCCTGGAGGAAAAGGAATTGAATGCCATTATTTGCGGGGACAAAAAGTCAGTCCCAGGAACTAACAAGGAAAAAGGGTCAGGATTGGGCCTGAGTCTCTCTCAGGATTTTGCCAGATTTCTGGGCGGTGAACTCACGGTTTCTTCTGTACCGGGTCAGGGCACAACATTCAGGCTCAGCATTCCTCTCAGTCCTGAAAATACCCTGATTACCTCCCAGACAACCAAGGATGAAATCAGCAGGGACCTCACAATTTCCGGCCCCAAAAACCAATCTTGATCAGGATCTTCCGAGAGATGTCTCCAGAAAGCGATCCATCTCCCATAGCATGTGCATGATGGATTCCCGGGCTGCATAACTGTGGCTTTCGTGAGGAAGCATCACCAATCTAGCCTTGACGCCATGGCCCTTTAAGGCATTAAAGAAACGCTCACTCTGCATCGGATATGTGCCCGGATTATTATCTGCAGCTCCGTGAATCAAGAGAATGGGACTTTGAATCTTATCTGCATAGGAAAATGGAGACATTTTCAAATAGGTGTCTTTGGCCTCCCAGAGGGTACGCTCCTCCGACTGAAACCCAAACGGGGTCAATGTTCGGTTGTAGGCACCGCTGCGGGCGATACCACAGGCAAAAAGATCGGTATGCGCCAAGAGATTGGCCGTCATGAAGGCTCCGTATGAGTGGCCGCCCACAGCGACTCTTCTTCTGTCGGCAATGCCCATCTCATCCAGGCAATCAATGGCTGCACGGGCATTGGCAGCCAGTTGCTCGATAAACGTGTCATTGGGTTCTTCTTCGCCTTCCCCAACAATCGGCATGGAAGGATCATCCAGAATGGCATACCCCTTCATCAGCCAAAATAAAGGCGAAAACCACCCGATTCTAATGAAATGGTAGGGAGAACCATGCACCTGCCCAGCGGCATCCGATGATTTGAATTCTTCTGGATAGGCCCACAGTAGCACGGGCAGCCTTCCATCCCGATCTTTGTCATAGCCTGGCGGAACATACAAACGGGCGGTAAGCGGCACGCCATCCGCTCGCTGATATCGAATGATTTCCTTTCGCACATTGCGCAGTTCCGGATAAGGGTGCGGAAAAGAGGTCATAGCTGTTTGGTGTCCTTTTTCCAGATCCACCAGAAAAAAATTGGGTGGATCTTTCCGTGATTCTCTGCGCATCAGAACTGTGAGGGGATCCGTCTCCACAATCTGCAACACCATTTCGTATTGTTCCCCCTGACATTGCCACAGTCGCCTAACATGCCCCCTGTCGATATCATACTGATCAAGAAACGGACGATTCCCTTCCGGCGACGCTCCCTGGCCGGTGAGAAAGAGGCTGGTCTGTTCCGGATCTGTGAGTAATACTGGTCTTCCAGCGTCATTCAGGATGGTCTCAAAATGCCCGGGATCGTTGTAGCGATCTTCCCATGACCGGTCAAAAACAGCCCGCTTTTTTCTCTGGTCCACTTCCGAATCAGGCGAAAAAAAAGAGGTCACAACACGCCGGTTGGCCCACCAGTATTCCTGCACCACAGCAAGATCACCGGTACCCCAGATCAAGCCTGCTGCACGCAATGGCAAGTCTAAATCATGGACTGGCTCCGATGTGAATGACCCATCCAGATCCAGGTGATAAAGTTTGTCTCTGACCTCCACTTCACGTTCGGGATCTCCTCCATCCTGCGTTTCAAACCAATACAAACTAGCAGCCCGGTCAGCTCTCCACGAAAAACTCCTGCGCCCCTGCCTGACGGCCATAAAGCCTTTGGGTATAGTCTCCCCACGTGGCACAGAGGCAATTTTTTTGACCACATGTCCATCAAGATCCCATATCTCTATTTCTCTGGGAAAACGATCGTAGGTCACCAGATAGCTGAAGGGCTTTGTGAGACGGCTG
>CAZLKP010000082.1:5302-13725 GCA_964560095.1 uncultured Bacteroidia bacterium | reverse complement strand
CATCTGGTAATCTTTTCTTCAAGATTACCGATCTGATCAATCCTGCGGAAGATGCGGTTGGTCGGATGGATACGGTTGAATAAGTTATCCCTGGGAGGTGTGTTGAGCGGTTTTTTTGGTGGCCTTTCCGGCCACCAGGGAGCTTTGCGGAGTGCCTTCCTGATCAAAGCTGGTTTGTCCAAAGAGGCTTTCATTGGCACTTCCGTGGTGATAGCTTGTTTTATCGACTTTACCAGGTTGTCCGTGTACGCTTCCCGCTTTGGCCAATCCGGGCTGGGTGAAAATCTGACACTTGTCATTTGTACCACATTGTCGGCAATTTTAGGTGCTTACTTGGGCAACAAACTCCTAAAAAAGATCACCTTAAAATCCTTGCAACGACTGGTGGCTATTATGCTTGTACTGATCTCGATAGCGTTGGGGGCTGGATTTATTTAGAAACTAATGGCAAAATGGTACAAAAAAAGAAAACGCTTGCAGGGTGTTTCTAAGGCTCACTCCTGTTGGGGTTAATTCTGTTTTTACCTTTTTGGATGAATGCACAGAATGATCTGAAGGCATTGTTGGAAGCGGCAGAGAAAAATTATGCTGCTATAAAAGCAAAGCAGGCAGAAGCAGAAGCTGCCAAAGCTGGAACCCTGCTTGAAAAAAATACATTGATGCCCTCCCTGGATACAGCCTATCAGGCAAACTATGCCACTTACAACAATATCACTGGAGTGAACTACCCTGAAGGAAGGGGATATCCTGCTTGCCAGAGGTAGGGAAGAATTGAAACCGGGAACGGAAGTAAAAATCAAAACTCCCGCTCACTGACGCAGCGGGAGTGCTTGTTCCTTGCAGAGCGTGAGGGATTACTTGCAGTGATCCCGTTGAGGGGAGTGTCAAAGCAAAAAACATCCGTTCCCTCTGGTCGCCTTTTTTTGTGTCCTTAGGCTTACAAATCCCTGCGGCATTTGACGCCTTCGTCCACAAAAAAAAGTCCCTTCGCTATCGCTCGGGGACGTTTTTGCATTGCAGAGAGTGAGGGATTCGAACCCTCGGTACCCGCAAAGGTACACACGCTTTCCAGGCGTGCCCAATCGACCGCTCTGGCAACTCTCTGAGTCGATTTTCGTCTTGGGAGTGCAAATCTAAGGGAAAAAGTCGAAGCGAAAAAGAGAGAAGGGGAAGTAAAAGAGGAAAAGCGTTGAAGAGAATAGACATTATCACGAACGAAAATGCATAGAACAAAAAATACAGCTCGTTCATCTAGGTGAGTTGGCCTGCGGAATCCGGTGGTCGGGGCGGATTGTAGGGAGGCACTAGTCCCCTTCGTCATATCCCCCAATCTCAAACGCTGAACTCTGCCCTCCCTAACGCCCCTCATTGACGCGGTTATAGGCCGCTACATTCGATGGATCAATCTCGGTCATGATCTGGAGAAATTCCTTCTTGTCATTGGGGAAGGCTTCTTGAAATACCTTTACCAATTCGTCTTCTTTCGCATTGATAAATACCCGAGTGATCATGAGGATCGGATCCTGCTGGTGGAGGCGCTGAATGTCTTTCAGTGCGGCAATGATGGCGCGGCGGCCCTGAGCTGGTGTGCTCTCCATTTGGTCCAGCCCTTGTCGGTGATATTTGTACATCGCATCGTGAAACATCCGGTAGCGGCTGTTTTGGAGGTTTTCCACCAGCCAGTAACGATTCTGATTGCTTTCGCTGGCCTGCCAGCCCGAATTGCTGGAAGCACTACCGGCCAGGTTCAGCATTTCCTGAGCCTTGCGAATGTACGGGGCCCCTCCATTCTGGGAAAAACTGTTATAATCAAAAGCCAGAATGATGTAGGCGTAGTAGGTAAGCAAGGCAGTGAGGTTGTCGCTAAATGTGTTTTCAATGTATTGAAGCGGCTGAAATTGCACGTAGGTGAAGTTGAACTGGATATCCCGGTGCTTTAGGACCATGGTCTCATAGGTCGTGTTGTGCACCGGTCGATAGACCTGCAGATTCATCTGGCATACAAACTGATCCGGAGCAGGCCGCTGCATCACCACGAGCTGCATATTCGCCCGGATGCGCTCAAATGACTCGAACTCATCGTTGGTCCATTTTTGATAATTTAGAAAGCGGGAAATGGCCTGCTGCATATCTTCAAATACGCTTTTATCACTCTGAATCCGGGAAGCATCCACGCTCACATTCACCAGTAACTCTTGCCCGAAAACGAGCTTGGAGGACAGGAATAAACATACAATGGCGGCTCGCAAAAAAGTGTTCATGTCATTTATCAGGTTGAAGGAAACAATCCGGTGATTTGCTCAAAAATGGCCCTCGCCACTTGCTGTTTACTCATCAGCGGGAGCTTTTGTTGTCCCCCGCTTTTGTCAAGGATGGTGACCACGTTCGTGTCGTGGCCAAATCCGGCACCGGCATCTTCCAGTGTATTCAAAACTATGAAATCCAAGCGCTTACGTTCCAGTTTACTCCTGGCATTCTCTAACGCGTCGTTGGTTTCTAAGGCAAATCCCACCAAAATCTGATCAGCAGGCTTATGATCTCCGAGATATTGCAAAATGTCCTGGGTCCGCACCATATCAACAGACAGATGGCCGGTTTGCTTTTTCATTTTTTGGTCGGAGGTCCTGGCCAGCGTGTAATCGGCGACAGCCGCTGCTTTGACGATGATGTTTTGGTCCGGTGCACGGCTTTTCACCGCTTCAAACATCTCGGCAGCCCGCTCAACCGGGACCAGATGTACTCCGGATGGTGCCTGCAGGGTCACAGGGCCTGATACCAGGGTAACATCCGCCCCAAGTTGTTGGGCAACGTCTGCCAGGGCGTAGCCCATTTTGCCGGTAGAGTGATTGGTGATAAACCGGACGGGGTCAATGGGTTCGCGGGTGGGGCCGGCCGTGATCAGCACTTTTTTTCCTGATAGGAGGCCATCACTCAGCCGTTGTTGGATGGCCTGGAAGATGTCTTCCGGTTCCATCATCCTGCCGAGGCCTTCCAGGCCCGAGGCCAGGTAGCCTTGCCCAACAGGTAGGACAGTGACACCATCCTCTTTGAGTTGCTGCAGGTTGGCAGTGGTGCGGGGATGGATGTACATATCGGCGTCCATAGCCGAGGCAACCAATACGGGGCATCGGGCAGCGAAATATACGGCCATGAGGGCATTGTCGCAGATGCCAGTGGCCATTTTGGCGATGGTATTCGCTGTAGCTGGGGCAATAACCATCAGATCCGATTCTGTGCCCAGGGCAACGTGCTGTGACCAGCCTTCTTCCCAGAGCCCGGAAAACACAGCCTGATTGGATAAGGTACTCAGGGTGAGCTCTCCGACAAATTCACCGACAGAAGGAGTGGTCACTACCTTGACTTCTGCCCCGGCCTGCCTGAGCAGTCGCAGCAGTAGCACCGATTTGTAGGCAGCAATGCTCCCGGTGATTCCCAGAATGATTCTTTTTCCCTCCAGCATGATCAAAGATATGGATACAAAAATAGCGGATCACATGGATCCGCTATAGGATAAAAATTCGGTATACAAACACACCCGGAGGTGTGGTTACTCTTCGACGTCGTGGGGATCACGCACATAGACCTCTTCTCCGAAGAAATCTTCCAAAGCCAGCTGAGTAGGTTTGGGCTTACGCTCGTAAAACCGGGAAATCTCAATCTGCTCTTTGTTTTCCATCACCTCTTCCAGGTTGTCATAAGCAGGAGCAAATTCAGCCAGTTTACCGGCCAGCTCTTCTTTGATATCAAGGGTTACCTGGTTGGCCCGTTTCCCAACAATCATCAGCGCTTTGTACAAATTGCCGACGCTATCTCCAAGTGCCTGACGGTCAATGGGCAGAAAATCCTTCTCCATAATCGGGTATTATTCTAATAATGAGCTGCAAAACAACATAAAACCTACGTTGATCGCAACAAAATGTTGGTTCAGCTGGTACCTGATTCGGCGAGGATCTTACCAAGTGCTTCCTTGGCTTTGGCATATACTTTTTCTCCGTCTTTCAGAAACACGCTGTTGGGATACTTATCGCGAAAGGCTTCAAACAGCTCGATAGCATCGAGATAGCGGTTTTCCTGCTTGGAGGAAATACTCTGCCTGGCGAGCTCGTAGGCGCTTTTGAACTCCATATACTCCGCTTCTTCTCGATAGCGAGAATCTGGAAATTCGGAGATAAACACAGCATAAGTGGTCAGAGCGGCTTTATGATTTTCCAGCTGGTAGTACAGGTTGGCCGTTTCAAAATCTTTTTCTGCCAGCCGCTCCCGCATATCTCCGATCAGCTTGGTGGCCTCCTCTACTCGCTCATGGTAGGGGTAGGAATTGATAAACAGCTGAAACTGGTCAATGGCTTTACGGGTAAATTCCTGATCTCGGTAATAGGGAGCTGATTCCAGGTAATAGCAATATCCGACCATGAAGGTGGCTTCGGCTGCCCGTTTTTCGTTGGGATACAGCTGGGAAAATTGCTCAAAGTAGTAAGCAGAAATGATGTAGAAGCCGCAGTTATACTTGGCATTGCAATAGGCATAGAGTACGTCTTTGGCCCTGGGTTGCCCGCGATAGGCGCCTTGCAGCTCCTCCAGTAAATAGCTGGCTTTGTCGCAATCTCCCTGGCGATAGAAGTAAAAAGCGGCAGAATCCTTCTCGGACAAGGTGCCTTTGCGCGAGAACTGATTGTACTTTCTCAGCTCCGGACTACAGGATGACATCAAAGCCAGCAACACAAGAGCCGAAAACGAAAAAAGGAGTGTCTGTTTCATTGTTGTAAAGGTAGAAAAAATCACATCGGGATTCAGAGAAGATCGAAAAGCCTCCACAGCTAATAGGGAGGAAACTCCCTCTGATGGTTGCATCCTGGCGGGAAAGTGCATGCCAAACGGATCCTGTCCAGGCAATCCATGGGTTTCCAGCTCACCATTCCCTGTTTTCAGATCTCATCCTTATCTTTAGCCCAATCCCTAACTCCCCACTCACCATGCACACCACCGGCCACCTCAGAAAAATGACCACCTCCCTCGCAGAACCTGTTCAGTATCTCCTGAATCTGGATGGGACAGAGATCGACATGAACGATCTGATCGGGCATGAGATCCACTTCAGGTTTTCGGGAGAGATTCATTGCAAAATATGCGGGAGATTGACCAAAAAGTCATTTGGAGAGGGGTTATGCTATCCCGATTTTATGAATCATCCGGCCAATTCCGAATGTATCATACGTCCGGAATTATGCGAAGGGCATCTTGGCAAGGGCCGAGATCCGGAGTGGGAGCAGGAGCACCATGTGCAGCCGCATGTGGTTTATCTGGCGCTTTCCAGCGGATTGAAAGTGGGGGTCACACGGGAAACGCAGGTGCCCACCCGGTGGATCGACCAAGGAGCCTCGCAGGCCATTCGTTTGGCGGATGTCCCCTATCGACAATTGGCAGGGGAGATCGAAGTAGAGCTCAAAGATCATCTCACCGATAAAACCAATTGGCAGCGCATGCTCAAAAACCAGATCCTGGAGGCCGATCTGGTGGAAAAAAAAGAGGCGGTCGCCGCCCTGCTGCCGGAAATCTATTACGACTACATCTCCGACAACGATGATATCGTTGAGATCACCTATCCCGTTCGGTCATTTCCGGAAAAAGTCAAATCTCTCAATCTGGACAAAGTTCCGGAGTTGGAGGGACGCCTGCATGGCATTAAAGGACAGTATCTGATCTTTGATGATGGCCGGGTCTTCAATGTGCGCAGGCACACCAGCTACCTGGTAGAATTGACCGCTTAGGCTTCTTCCTTTTTCTTTACCGGAAACACCCGCTGTAGCCATCTTGGGAGCAGCGGAATGCCCACAAACATATACGGGTAGTAGGTGATCAATCGCCACAGGAAAGCCATAATGATGATGACACCGGCTTCAGGAGCAAACTCACGAAGCATCTGAGCAAATGCGCCTTCGGCAAAACCTGACCCACCGGGGGTAGGGGAGAAGAGCATCACCTGAAACATCACCACTTGCCGGGCAAAGGAAACCATGTGTTCATACAAACTCAGGTTGGTGAACATCGACAGGACGCAATTCAAAACCAGATAGCGACCCATCCAGGCCAGAAAGGTGGCGGTCCAGCCCCGGAGCCAGAATGAAAAGGGCTTGTGGCTGAACTCGCGTGAGGCAATTAGCAGATCTTCTGATAGGGTCGCAGCGCTTTTTTCCCAGCGACTCAGAATTTTCCACTTGAACATTTTCTGAATTACCCTGGCTGTTTCTTCAGGCCTGAAAAAGAGGGCAAAAGCCAGGAAGGTCGTGTAGGCAATCAAGACCGAATATGTGATCCAGAACGCCACAATCAGGCCGGTGCCGATCGTAGATTCTGTTTGGCTGATCGGGTCAAAGATGGCATCGTGGCTCACCACCAACATCAGCAGGGGGAGAATGATGATGTAAAACACCTCGTCCAGAAAAATCGTGACAAACACAATGGCTGTCGATCGGCCGGCAGAGATCTTCTCCTTAATCAGCATAAAGATCGCCAGCGCAGAGCCCCCGACCACCGAGGGAGTAAGTGCAGATGCAAACTCCCAAAGAATCGTGACTTCGAATGCACTGCGCCAGGTGAGTTTTTCGTCTGTCATGATCCGCATACGCCAGATATACCCGACATCGCGAATGATCATAAAAAAAAAGCCCAGCCCCAGATAGCCAACCATGGTTTCCCAATTCGTGTGAGTCAGGATCGCTTCAAGGGTAATATCCTCCTGGCTGATTTTGTAAATCGCATAGGCGAGGACCAGCAGGCCGATGAGTACCGGCCAGATTACTCTGCTTAACCTGAATTGATTGAGTACGTCTTGTCTGCTTGAAGCCATACAGCTTGTAAAAATCTCGGGTCATTATTGTTTCAGGCCAAGCCAGGGACGGGCTTTTCGTCTGATATAAAACACAAATCCATCTTCCTCATACAGTCGCTCGAATGTACGAAATTGTTGGTGGAAGGCTTCGTCTTCCCGGTGAGCCTGCACGGATAGGTACACATCCTTATCTATCTCTCCGTGAATCAGCCAGTCGTTGTTGTAAACGCCAGGATTACCGGGCGGTTTCAACTGACTGTAGAAATAAGGCAGATAGCTTTTGTATCGCGCGGGGAGTACATACACATCCTTCTCAGCTAGTCCTTTATAAAATGCCTGGGGAGCGCCTTGCAGGTGTTGTCCCGCCTTGGGTGCCACAAACACATACAGCAAATTGATGAAGACCAGCGTCCCAATGGCCTGCAGCCACAGCGCAGAGAGGTATTCGCCTTTTCTTATCCACAACAGAAACATCCCCAAAACCACCAGAAAGCCTGCACCGATGCACCATTCCCATCCACTCCAGGTCACCTCGGCCAGCATAGCCCCCGAAGCAATGGGATCCTTGACATATGCCTCCAGAAAGGGCAGATTGGCCTGCGCCAAATTCAGTAACGCCGGCACCAGTCCCCACACCAACACGCCAATACTCAACAGAACCCAGGTATCCCAACGGGGTTTCGCCTGATCTTTCATCCAGGCAAACAGGAGGTCGGCTGAAAGGAACGCCGCCGGAAAATACAGAAGGGAGGAATAATGAATAATTTTGGTCTTCACGATCGAAAACAGCACCATGACCACCCAAAACCAAATGATCATCACCCGGCGGAGCATCAACGCCCGCTGATCCCCCCCCTTCAGAGCCATTGCCCGGAAGGTGAAAGCCGAAACGGGAAAACAACCCATGACAAACACCACCAGGTGATAGTAAAAGGGCTGGGCATGGCCGGCCACATCCTGACTGAACAGTGCCAACTGGTAGGAGATGAATTCATTGACAAACCAGGGGCCGTGAACGGCGGTTTCCAGACCATACCAAACAGAGATGGTGAGCAAAAAACTAAGGACAAACAGGCTCATGCCGGCCCAGTGAATGTGCTTTCGCGACCAGAGGGCTTTGTAAATTCCATAGATTAGGGCGCTCACCAGCAGAGCGACCGGTCCTTTGGTGAGGGTTGCCACACCGATCCAGATACCGCCGATGATAGCTGGCCTGAACCGTTTGTTTGGCTTTTTGGTATTTGGATGTGCTTCCTCAAACCGAAATATATTCATTAGCCCCAGGAAAATGAAAAAGTTGAAGGTGGGGTCAATGATGCCGGACTTGAAGTAAATGGAGGGGAGAAGTGTAGCTAGGTACAACAGCGATACCAGTCTCCCAAATAATGGGTTTCGCCAGCGTGAACCCGTTTGATACAGGGCAAAAATGGTGAAAATGCCGATGATGGCATTGGGAAGGCGGGCAGCGTAACCACCAACGCCTAACCAGGACATGCTCAGGGCCTGCATCCAGAAAAACAGCGGTGGTTTTTCCCAGAATGGTTGATAATTAATCTGAACCTGGAGAAAGTTGCCCGTGACCAGCATCTCGCGG
>CAZLKP010000082.1:0-5292 GCA_964560095.1 uncultured Bacteroidia bacterium | reverse complement strand
GGCCGATTCAGCAAAGTTGATTTCGTCCCAGTCAAACAAAGGTGGCTGACCCAAAAATCCCAGGAAGCCACCAGCTGCCAGTAACAATAATACACGAAGGTCGGGGGAGATTCTGGACATATGGGCAAAGATAGAAGGAAGCTGCAAAAATACAGGTAGGATAACCCTATCAGACCTTCTCCTCCCCAACATCGTTGAAGCGGGAAGCTACATCGGGTTCTGGTGCTCACGAATTCCAGCTAATCACCTCCACAACCTCATAATCCGTTCTGTGAATATGCCCCGGTCTGATCAACGGTTAGGCGGCCAGTGCAAGGCAGGCTGCAGGCCAGGCATACGATGAGTTCGTTTGGCCATTTCTACTGTCCATACCCCTGGATCAAGGTGAAGGATATTTATCTGAACAAACATGCCATAATCCTCAAACGGATACCGGGACAACATGTCTGCGGGGGTAAGAAAGGAAGTCGTTGGGTCCAAAGAAGGATCCCAAAGAATTTCCGTTCCCCAGGCACCATGCTGTGGAGCCAAAAAACGGGAAATAATCACGCCGTTCATTACTGTGGATGTAGTGGCGAGGGAAACCCGCTTACAGGAGGGGAGATTTTCTCCATCAACTTGCGACGAACCATCGGCCATTCTTCAGCAAGAATACTGTAGTAGATGGTATCCCTTCGACTGCCGTCTGGCAGACTCATATGGCTTCGGAAAATTCCCTCTTCAGTTGCTCCAATAGCAACGATCGCTGCTCTGGTCCTGGCATTTCTCACGTCTGTTTTCAATTCCACCCGTAGCATGTCCATTTTTTCGAAGGCGAAGCTGAGCAGGAGAAACTTGCAGGCCTTGTTGACCAGGGTGCCCTGAAACTGGTTGCCCAGCCAGGTCCACCCAATTTCTACCCGCCGATCCGGAATGAAAAAGTTGCCGTAACTCGTGGAGCCGGCCAGTAGATTGGTTTGCCGGTCAATGATGAGAAAAGGATACCGTTGCTGAGCCCGCTTCATGTCCAGGGCTTTTTGGAGGTAGGCATTCCATTGATCCCGGTTGGAAACCGGTTGGGTTTGATACAGCCAGATCTCCGGATCCTGCACAACGGGCCATAATTCGTCAACGTGATGTTCCCGGAGAGGCTCCAGCCTAACCAGGTGGTTTTCAATAATGATGTCGTCACCGAAGATCATGGGGGGGTAAAATTACATCAATAGCAGCGAAATCAATCGGATTTTTCGGATTCATGTCATTCATGAACTGAGCCGGGCGATGGTTTCTGTCCTGGAATGAACACCGAGTTTGGTGTAGATGCTTTTCAGGTGGTTGTTGACGGTGTTGACATTCACGAAATATTTGTAGCTCAATTGTTTGTTGGTCATGCCTTGGCATACGCCTTCGAGGATATCAAATTCATTTTTGGTGATACTTTCTTCGAGCAATTTGTTGATTCGGCTGCGGGTAAGTCTGCTGGGATGAATCAGCCGGGCAAAATTGTGGCGGGCAATTTCGATAGCCGTGTGGAGATTGTTTTCATCAAAGGGCTTGACCACATAGCCCATGGGATAGGTGTATTTCGCCTGCTCCACGATCGACCAGTTGTAGTAGGAGGTGAGAAGACAGCTCCACCGAGGAAAGCGCAGCAAAAATATACGGAAAAACCCATGACAACTTTGCTGAGGAAAGAGAACATGCGAGAGGAAATGAAAAAGGGTGGAGTTTGAACCCCACCCTCCACGTGATTACAGAGAAACGAATGCTAAACGCTATGTATAATGCTTGCTTGCCTTATTTTGTGTAATTACATAAGTAAGATATACAGAATTCCGCGATCACGCAACGACTATAGAAAAAAAAAGGCTTTTAAGCGAAAGAAGCCAGCTCGTTGGTTGTATCGGGTATTTTGGGCAGAATGATTTCTATCACATTGCCGGCTGACCAGTGTCAAACCAACTCATTTCAGGCGAAAATGCAGATGAGATGCCGATTAATGTGTGTAAGATTTTAAAGGAACGCTTGTAAGGTCAGATGGTATTGATTTTTTCCTGGGTCAGGGTATTGGGCAGAAGAAGGCGGAGGCTTTCTGGCACGACTGATACATGGATTTCCCGACTGCCTTCGAGGGCTTCTCCATCCACCTGGATCGGGCCGCTATGTTTTCGGCGAATGATGATATGTCGGCCCTGAAAAGTACTGACACGGCGACTTTTGTTCAGGGTCCCGTTAAACATGCGAAAGGCCATGACCCCAGCCAACAGCATCGAAAACCGACCCACAGTCAGAATATCAAACTGGCCATCTGTGAGACTCACATCTCTGGCCACCTTGGCATCGTAGCCCCATTGAGCCCCGTTGGCAATGATGATCCCAAATAAATTGTCAACCTGATGCACCTCTCCGTCAATGTCTAATTCGTAGTGGGCAGGTTTGAGCTTCCGGATGGTTTGAAAGGTGCTTTTGGCATAGGGGCCAAAGCCTCTGCGGCCAGCCATTGAAAAGTACCAGGCGACTTCCGCATCGAGCCCGCAGCCGGCTACATTTAGGAAGGGGTGCCCGTCAAAAACTCCCGTGTCCACGAGGATGGTGCGCGCATGTAGTGACTGCCGGATGGCCAGGGAGGTGTTGATGGAAAATCCCAGATTCCGGGCATAGCCGTTGCCCGACCCGGCCGGGATGACCCCAAAATGTAAAGAGGTGCCGATCAGCCGACTCCCGATAGCATTGACCGTGCCATCTCCCCCCACAGCAAAAATACGGCTCACACCCGCCTCGCCGGCCTGTTTGATCTGACCGCCGAGATCGCCAAAATCAATCTCTTCTACCAACACGTTCTGCCCGGCATCCTGATAAGTTTGGTAGATGTTATCCACCAAACTGTTTTTGCGTCTGGAAGTGCCCGCGCCGGGATTAAGAATAAATAGGGTTCCCATAAGTGCAAACATAAAAAAAGATCAGGCAGCCACAGGCTACCTGATCTCGGAAGGAACCGAGTGTTTTCGAATCAGTTCTCAATACACTCGAACTCTACACGGCGGTTCACGAAGTGTAAGGGTTCGAGTTTAGCATTCACTCGGTTGTCGGGGAGGTTTGGAATCAGCGGATCAGTCTCGCCGTAGGCATCCGTTGTGAAACGAGAAGCCTCGATTCCATATGTGTTCACAATGAAGTTCACTGCATTGTCCACCCTTCTTCTGGACAGATCCTCATTGTAGGCATCGGTATTGCGAGAGTCGGTGTATCCCGAGGCTTTCACCCGTAGATTGGGATTCGCTTTCATCACCTGAGCGATGTAGTACAGTTCAGGATAGAAATCGGGCTTGACGTTGTCTTTATCCAGGTCGAAGTGTACGATTGGCAGCAGACATGGGCTGTTTCCAAAGCTGTTGTTGACGTTGGTCACATCAGGCAGCTGAATGGCCACACCGTTGGCATCGTAATACATGCCGGGTGCAGAATTGGGCTCTTTGTCTTTGCAGTCGGGTACTCCGTCGTTGTCGGCGTCGAGGGCCACACCGTTGCGATCGACGTCACAACCTTTGTCGGTGTAAGGCTCATCGTCGTCAGAATCTGGATAGCCGTCACCGTCGCTATCAAGAGACACACCATCAGCAGAAACGATCATGCCCTCTGGGGTATCTGGCTCTTTGTCGTAGAGGTCCGGGACACCGTCGTCATCAGAGTCTTCAGACAGCTTGCGAACAACTTCGCGGGATTCTTCGATGCCATTATAAACCTGACGCATCGGGTTATCCCACCAGGTAGCATCTTCTCCTTTTCCGAGGCGGAAATGAATACCGATGGTTGTTTGCTGGTAGGCATCTTTGTCAGAGGTAAGGGCAGTCAGAGAACTTCCGTAACCGCTTCCGCCGACACCGCCATTTTCAGACCAGCGCTGTCCATCGAGGAGGTCATTGTTGGTCCATACGAAGCGGTGTTCGATTTCGATGTCGATGCGGTCGTTGAGGCGATAGCTGGCACCAAGACCTGCCATGATCACTGGCTGGGTGCTGAAGGTGTTGTCGCCAACGGTGAGGCCGGTGGAGGTAGCAGAGCCTTCCGCCTGTGTCTCATAGCTTCCATCAAGGATGTTGGATAGTGCATCAATCCGGTCGCGTCTTCCTCCGAGGTTGAAGGGGCCGCTGGTACTTAGCGGAATGCTGGAAATCGTGCTGAAATCATAGGGATCAACAACGCCGTTGGCTTCTCTTCCGCCATCGATTTTGGTGTTGAATGCAAGCACACCTGCACCCAGGATGGCATGGAGACCCCAGTTGGGCTGCTCCTTGTAAAAGTTGATGTTGTTCAGATTGATGACGGCCTGCACAGAGAGGTCGGCATATGTCATCTGAAAGTTATAATACACGGGAGGCGGCGAAGCGCTCTGATCCAACTGGTTAACACTACCCTGATAGTAGAGGGTGTTCCAGGGGGAGGATCCGTGATTTCTGTATCCTCTGGATGGCTGATAGTTCAGACCAGTAGCCTGGCCTCCTGTAGCCTGGACACGCAGAGAGACAGCATGGCCGAGGCCACGACGAAAATCAATTCCTCCGGCAAACCCGGGTTGAGCGGCAACGTCTCCAGAAACGTATGCGGCACCTCCTTTCAGGCCGAGCGACCACTTGGATCGTGGCTTAGCAGGAAATGCAGATTCTCCATCGAGAAATTCCTGTTGTTGTTGAGCTTTTTGTCCGGGATATGCTTCCGGGTCAATAGTTTGCGCTCCCAAGGGTGAGAGCATCAGCGAGCAAAGGATCAGCAAGCATAGCTGTCTGACATGTTTCATGTAACTTCCTTCCGGTTATGGTTCAATAGGCTGAATGCGAAATAGGCGAGAGAACGTGTGAAGCAAAGTTCACATCTGTAAAAATTCTTACTTGGCAAAAAGAGCGATGATCAGAAATGGAATGATTCCGCTGATCGGGAGCTAAATTAGAAAACAAGGGGGTACTCTCAACAGGGATGTAATCAATCCTGTTAAAATGTAGGCCTTGTCTAGCCAGTATCAGTAAGAACGGTTGGGTGTCTGTGTAACAGCCGGAAAAGAAAGAGGGCAGCCTGAAAACCTCGTCTCCGGTGCTTGTTTGGACGATCGTAAAGGTGGAGTCTGAACCGTCAACATTCAAGTCGCAATTTGGGAATTGCCGAAAAGTTGAAGCGAACGGTCTCAATAAACTGTGGAATGGTAATTAAGGCGTCGGTAAGATTTACTTGGGGAAATAAATAATTACGCCAAAATATTTATAGATGGGAAGAGGCGACGAGCGGATTCGAACCGCTGTACAAGGTTTTGCAGACCTCTGC
>CAZLKP010000081.1:13259-13751 GCA_964560095.1 uncultured Bacteroidia bacterium | reverse complement strand
ACCCTGAAAAAGAGCCATGTAATGTGGCCATTCCGGGTCATGGTCCCGTTGTTGTTCGCGTGGGGGCTCACAGGTTGCTTTGAGGATGACCCCCCGCCGGAGCTGCCGTTCTTGGAGGTGGAGGATGATGTCATGGTGGAAATGTTTGATGTAGAGTATCTGTTTTCGGATTCTGCCAGGCTGAAAGCCAGATTGCGGGCTGGCCGTGTTGTTGAGAAAATACAGAAAGAAGGGAAGCCGTCCTTTCACGAGTTGTCCCGGGGCATCCGGATAGATTTGTATGGCCCACGGGGTAGAACCAACGGCGTGATTGAGGCCGATTCTGCGATTTTTTATACCAATACCAAAGAGGCTGTGCTCTACAGTCATGTACGGATGACCAGCAGAAAAAATGAGCGAATGGAAGCGGATTCTCTGGTTTGGTCTCAGCCAAGGGATTCTATCTTTACAGGGTCTGCGGTTCATATAGTAACACAGGGACAGAATATTTAT
>CAZLKP010000081.1:8183-13249 GCA_964560095.1 uncultured Bacteroidia bacterium | reverse complement strand
AGGCTGACCTGTCGTCATACGTGTTATATGGTACCCGCGGAGAGGTGGAGATCGACGAAGAGTAACCTTATGCGATACATCGAATACATTTATCTGGCGCTTGCGGGGATGTCTTTCACCTTTATGGTGACGGAGTATGAGCATTTGGCAGGGTATAAACTGACATTTATCCTGATTGCTATGGGCATATTTTCCTTCATGTTTGCCTTTCGCCGAAACCAGCGAATTCGATTCGAAACAATGGAGCAGAAAGAAGTGGAACAACTGGAAGCCGAATTGGCAGACTGGGCAGAGGAGCAGGAAGAAGCCCGCATGCGTGAGAAAACCCCCCATCAGGACGAACACCTGGCATCATGATGGAGCTGCTCATCGCCCTGTTTACGCTTGGTTGCTCGTTTTTCTTTTCGGGCATGGAAATCGCCTACATTTCAGCTTCGCGACTCAAAATCGAGCTTCGCACAGTGCAGGGTGATCGGTCAGCGGCCATTCTGTCCCGCTTCAAGTCCAAAACCTCGGAGGTTCTCATTACCATCCTCATTGGCAACAATCTGGCCCTGGTAGTCTTTACCCTCATGTTTAATGAGATCACCAATCCGATTCTGCGGCACACCCTCAGCCTGGACCAGGAGGAGGCGTATCTCGTCTATACCCTCGTGCAAACCGTTGCAGCGACCTTGCTGGTGCTGGTATTTGCCGAGTATATTCCCAAAGCCATCTTCAGACGTAACTCCGACACACTGGTTTTCCCTTTTGCCTATGTGCTGCAGGTCTTTTACGTGCTGTTTTTTGTGCTCGTTTGGATGGTCAATGTCGTTGCCAAATTTTTGCTGCGATATCTCTTCCGCGTCCAGACCGAAGACCAAATTATTCCCCTTGGTAAAAAAGACCTCGATCATTACCTGCAGGAAGTCATCTTTGCCAGTGAATCCATCCCGGTTCCCGACCTGGACACCGAAATGCTCACCAACGCCCTCGCCTTCAAAGAAACCAAAGCTCGGGATTTCATGATTCCACGCACCGAGGTCATTGCCTGTGATTCCGAAACCTCCATCGACGAATTGCTGGATAATTTTATCGAAACCCACTTGTCCAAGATTGTGGTGTATGGGGAGAATATCGACAACGTACTGGGATTTGTTCATTCGCGCGATTTATTCAAAAAGCCTGAAAAAATCGAGTCTGTGATTCAGCCGGCGCATGTGATCCCCGAATCCATGCCGGCCAACATGCTGCTCACGGAGCTAACCAGCAACCAGCGCACCCTGGCCATCGTGGTTGACGAATTTGGCGGTACCTCCGGTATCATCACCATGGAGGATTTGGTGGAAGAGGTGTTTGGGGATATCGAAGACGAGCATGATTTTGAGGAGTCCAAAGATGCCCGCCAGGATGAAGATCTTATGGCTGAGCGGCAGGAAGACGGCTCCCTGCTTCTAGGGGCGCGGAATGAAATTGATGACCTCAATGAGGACTTTGGGCTCGACCTTCCGGAAGACGAAGGATATAACACCCTGGGAGGCCTGCTGCTCCATGTGGCGGAAGACATTCCCGAAGAAGGAGAAACCTTTCAGCTCGAAGGCTATTACCTCACCGTGGTCAAAGCTTCAGCCAATCGGCTCATCCTGATTCGGCTCTCAGGAATCGACCAATAGCACGGTTGTCGTTTTGAAATAAGATCGGAATGCTCGTAATTTGCACGACCTATTTTTAGACCTTGATTTAGAATACTTTAGCGTATGTCCATTCTCAGTAGAATTCGGGACAATATTGGGCTGGTGGCAATCATCATCTTTATTGCCCTGATAGCTTTCATCCTCACCGACCTTATCTCCGGAATCGGCACTATTTTTGGCGGCCTGCCACCTGCAGGAAGTGTAGCTGGAGAGACCATTTCCTGGAACGACTACCAAAATCGCGTATCGCAGTCTCAGCAGGGACCCGTTGGGAATGAGCAGCAACGTGGCGCATTGCAGGATCAGGTATGGCAGCAAATGGTTAATGAAATTGTCTTCAAAAACGAATACGAGCGCATTGGCATGGAAGTGACCGGCGAAGAAATCTACGATATGTTTACCCGGCCCAATCCACATCCATTGGTGGCGCAGTATTTCCTCCAGAATCAGCAGGTGAGCCCGGACCAAGTGAAGCAGGCATTGGAAAGCTATGCTTCTACCGAAGAAGGAAGGCAGCAATTCCGCCAGTTTGAGGATTTTCTGGCTCAGTCCAGAGCCCGGGATCGCTATCTCAATATGATTCAGGCCGCCTGGGTGAGCTCTCCAGCTCATGCCAAAAGGGTCTTTGCCAATCAGAATCGGACGGCTGGTATCAGCTTCCTTGGGGTGAATTATACCGCGATTCCCGATTCTACCATTTCTGTCAGTGATGCTGATCTGCGCGCCTACATCAGCGACCACGAAGAGGAATATGAGCAAGAGGCTCAAACATTCATCCGTTACATCACCTATGACATCACACCCAGTGAGGCAGATACAACCAAGGCATTTGACAAGGTGATGAGCGATAAAGAAGATTTTGCAGAAGCGACCAATGACTCTCTCTTCACGAGCATCAGGTCTAGCCAGCCCTATTCACCGGGCAATTTTGTCAATATCGCCCGGATAATGCCTAGTATCCAGGATTCAATTGTTGATGCAGAAGCCGGTCAGGTGTTCGGGCCAGTGCAGGAAGGCGGGTTCTTTCGCCTGTACAAGCTAGTGGATGTGCAGGAACTAGAAGACTCCTGGGTCAAAGTGAATCATATCCTGATCACGCCGGAAGGTTCTGATGTATCCGATACGACGGACGCCCGCAATGAAGCTGCTCGCCTGGCCCGTCAGGCCAATGCCTCCAACTTTGCAGGCCTCGCTACCGAAAATTCCGACGATTTTGCTTCCAAAGAGAAAGGCGGCTCACTCGGATGGGTCCAGCGTGGTCAGTTTGGAGAAGACTTCGATGAAGCCATGGACAAAGCCGCTGTCGGGCAAATCGTAGGGCCGGTGAAAGGGCGCGGTGGATTCCATGTTGTCCAGATTTTGGACAAGACTGATAGGTCTTTTGATCTCGCACAAATCGAACGACCTATTATCGCTTCCACAGAAACGGGCAGACGGATCGGTGGCGAGGCGAACCAAACAGCTGCCAAACTCCGGAGTTCTGGCAATATCAACGCCGTTGCTGCCGAAGTAGGGAAAGTGGCTTACGCCTCCGCTGGCCTGAACCCACAATCGCGGATGCTTCCGGGCGTCAACGGGGGCCGCGATGTCATTATCTGGGCTCTCAATGCAGAGGTGAACGAAACCTCGCGGGTGTTCCGGGTCAACGATGACAAACTCGTGATCGCTCAGGTGTCCAGAAAGCTCGAAGAAGGCCTTGCATCTCTCGATGATGAAACGCTACGGGAAGAAGTAACCCGCAAAGTCAGAGAAGACCGCAAAGGAGAGATCCTTAAAGAACGCCTCGAAGCCATCGGTGGTACAGACCTCAATGCCATGAGAGATGCCTACAACAGTGCCCATGGCACGGGTGCATACATCAACACAGCGACCGCTATTTCGTTCTCTACCGCATCTATCCCTGGCATTGGTCCAGATGGATTCATCATCGGGAAAATCTCTGGCATGGATCAGGGAGAAGTAGCAGGCCCTATTGTCGGCCTGAATGGTGTGTATGTCATTCAGGTCACTGCGGTGAACGAGGCCCAGGAGCCAGATGTCACCACCCTCGCCAACAACATGAAGTCTCAGCAAAGCACAGGCGGTACCTCCCTCCGATCCAAGGTATATCCAGCACTCCAGGAAATTGCAGAAGTTGAAGACGAGCGGGCCGAAGTGGAAGCCTTGCTGATGCAGCAATAGATCTCCAACAAACAAAACGTAGGAATAGAGGCTGCCTCAAAAGGGTGGCCTCTTTCGTTGTTCACCCCTGAAGTACTGTGTCGAGCTTCGTGATTCTCTGCGGTGGCATTGACACCTGAGACAACTTTTTTTTGTTTTGGAGACATTTTTCCCCCCTATTGTTGCTATTTATTTTAGTAATTCTGTTATTTTTGGCAAAAACTAAGCGATGAATATCCCACCCCAAACATCGGACATTTTCCAGTATCTCTCCCAGGGCCACTTTATCAGTCTCAATAGTCGTGATCCCATGCAGGTGCATCTCTACGAAGTCATCTCGCACAATGAGCATTCGCTCCAGGAGTATTTCGCTGCGATCGATTTGTATCTGCATCGGGGACATGGCTACTTCTATTTTTCCCGTATGGAACGGCGGGATAACCGTCAGGAGCAATTCGGTAAAGTCATGCGCCAGCTGGACCTCCTGCACTTTCTGCTTGCGCTGAATCCCGCATTTGGTCCGGGATATACCTTTTCCATTCAGGAGGTGTGGGACACTTGCCGGGACCGGCAGGACCTGCTCCAGCTCCTGGACAACATCCATTTGAGGCCGGCAGCTGCTTCCCATGAGGAGAAAGTCCGGCAATTGTTTCAGATGATGGAACGCGACACCTTTCTCGAAGCCGAGTCAGACGCTGTCTATCGCGTTCTTTCGGCATTTGATTATCTCCTCCAACTACTTGATCGGATCGAACTCGATTACGACCGCCATACCCAATCGCCAAATCCATGAATGCCTTCTCACACATCCGTATGGTGTTTCTGGTTCAGGATGCATCTGTTTCCTCCTATTCCATCGGTCCCGGCCAGGAGCCACTGCTGCTGTCAGGGCCAGCCGGGCAGGGAAAAGAACGATTGGGGGCTCTGCTCAGTCACTGGTATCTTCAGCAACCTCAGGCTCCGAAGAAAGAGCCTTTTCTCATTGTGTACGAGTGGGTTCATGGGCAATCGTCCTTTCTGTCGATTCACCAGATAGGCCCAGGGCACAACGAGTGTTTCCTCGTAACGGGAACATCAGACAGACAATGGCTGGAATCCATGCCCGGGGATAAGGTATCAGTTCTCCGCCACCACATGGAAGCAGAAGGACGGAAAGTGGGTCCTTTGTGGAAAGAGGCCAATGCTTGGTTTGCCTGGTTGACCGGGGCAGAGAGAGCATTACCCGTGAAACTC
>CAZLKP010000081.1:0-8173 GCA_964560095.1 uncultured Bacteroidia bacterium | reverse complement strand
CAGGCAAATGTTTCCATCTCCCGCCATTCCAAGGTCATTGATCCGGCACATGCGGTTTTGCCCGGAACCCGAAGCCATCCGCTGGCAACAGATGCTCCAAACCGAAACGATGACAGACCTGGAATGCACGGTGGCATTGGAGGACCTGCTCCTGCTCTATGCCAAGGAGCGTGCGCAAATCCGGCGCGATGAATGGCCAGCTGATCAGCTGGGGGAGCTTCGGCAGCTGGCAGCCCGCTTTCGTCAGGTTCGTCAGGATCGGGAGGCACTCCTCAGACAATTGGCCGATGTGAAACAAAACCATCAGGCTTCCAGGCCGGCTCAGTATCCGTCCAAAGACCTGAAGGCTCGCGTATGTCTGCTCGAAGAGCAACTGGAATCCACCAGCCTGAAGCTTGGCTGGCTGGAGTGGCGATTGCATGAGCCTGTGGAATCTCCCACAGGAAAAGGTAACGGATCCTTCGCCCCCCGGACCTGGTGGCAAACACGAACTTTGCTCCAACAGGAAAAAGATCGGTTGCAGCAGGCTTTGCAGCAACAATGTGAGGACTTGCTGGGATCCCATGCTCAAGCTAATGATGATAAAACCCTGGCACGCATCGAAAACCGGCTCAAGTGGATGGAGCGATCTTTACAGGAGAAGCTGGCCGCCTTTGAGCAGGGTAAAATGAAAATCGAATGGCTGCGTCAAGAAAAGGATCAGGAAGTCGCAGGCCTCAAAGACACCTATCGTCAGAAACAACAACAACTCAATCTCAGAAAAGAAGAGCTTCAGTCAGCCTTTGCCGAACAGGAGGCAGAAGCCAGACGCCCGAGAAACACCTTACGTCACTGGATGGACCAGCATGTGCCTGACTGGCAAAAAGGCCCCGGGAAAGTCATCCACCCCAAACTCCTGAACAGCCGGGGGTTACTTCCGAAGCTGGAGCGAATCAACGATCTCTTTTTCGGAATCAGGCTTCACCTCGATGACCTGGACGAGATCCAGGCTCTGGCCCCTGTCCGGGCTTCTGATTTGCAAGGACAGGTACGCGAGGTTCAGCAATCTCTGGCGGAGTTACAGATTCGTTTTCAGCATGAAGAAAAAAACCTGAACGCGCGCTACAGGCAAAAAATTCGACCCTTACAAAAGACATTGCAGCAAGCTGAATATAACTTGCAGATATGGAAAAAAGAGCTGGCAGGGCTTAGGCAGAGAGCCAGAGAGCGAACGGAGGAACGCCTTCAGCTTCATGAGAAGAAACAGCTGGGCATTCGGTATGCCATGCAGGAATATCAGGAGAAACTGAATCTATGCAGTGAGCAGTTGGCTATCCTTGACCAGGGATGGGAGTCCTGGCTGGAGGACGAGGATTCCTCTCCGGCCCAAGAGGTGTTACAGGTATTGTATCAATCATGGCAACAGGAAAAAGTGACAGTGGAAAAGCAGCTCGGTGAAGCCAGAGAAGTCTGGGAAGCCTCCCGGCAGGCGTGGGACCGACAGCGCGAAGCCTGGGAGGAACAACAGGCTTTCCTGGAAAAACTGGAAGGCCTTCAGCAGGAAGAAGGGGCAGAAGAGGAGGTGGTTGCTTCTTTCAACACCGAGAAATGGGTGAGAGCATTTCAGGTTTGTCTAGCTGAAGAGCGTGCCTGCCTGGGGCTTGTTCGGGAATGGGCAGAGCGGATTCCCGGGCTGCTGGATCAGAACGGACAGCCGGATTTTTCGGGATTGGATCGCCTGGCACCAGAACAGATGCAGGCACGAAAAAAATCTCTGGCAAGAAAGTGGTTTGAACACATCCCGGATATTCTCGATGCGGCAAAGTCCTGGATGGAAGCTGCTAAACAGCACAGCGCCTGGACTGCCCGCTGGGCAGTCGTCTGGAAAGCCATAACGCAATCCTCAGATCTTCTCCGCGAAGCTCCGGCCCTGGACGTCACCCAACATGCGATGTTTCAATGGTTGAAGGGCCTGCAGGAATTGCAGCAGGACCATCAGCATGCTGTTGCAGGACCCAGCCTGTTCAATACCCAAGACCCTGATCAGACCCTGATCAAAACCATCCATATACTCGACAACCTTCATGAAGCATGGATGAATTGGCAGGACCAAAGGCGTCGCTGGGCTGGCTGTGGCTTCAGCCTCAGCGGACTTGATCGCAAGCATCAATCGCCTGAGATCAATCGGCTGTATCACCTGTCATTACTGATCGCACTGGCTGAGGGGAAACTGCCAGGGCCTGTGCAGGTGGCTGGGTTGGATGGGTTAGGGGAAGTTATTCTGCGCGGTATTTGCCAGCAGATGCCGGCTATTATTTTGAGTCAATGGCCATGGCCAGTATCCGGGCAGCACTTGTGGGTAACGCAAAAGGGAAAAAACAACATTTGGGAGGCTCTTCCCTTTGCAGTAGGGGCAAATTGAATCTACCCACACCAATTTTCGTATCTTAGAGCGGAAGTTTCCAGATTGATTCCTGCTCATGGCTTCCCGGTTAACAACGTGGCTGATCAAACGCAAGCTCGCCCGCCGCTTCGGTGGGTGTAATGGGGTTGGGCTGCATAAAGCGATCAGGCAATGTAACCTCAAAGCCATTAGAAAGATGATTGAGCTGGGCGTTTCCGTTGAGTCCCGGGATCCCGTTGGTCGAACGCCCCTGTTTCAGGCAGTGCGGCTGGGTGAGCAGCGATTGACAGAAGAGCTTCTGGTCGCAGGAGCTTCTCCCGACGGTGCCGACGACGAAGGCAATACTCCTTTCATGGAGGCCGTCAAAACAGGAGATAAGCATATACTGGAGCGACTGCTCCTGGAGCATCCACAGGTGAACAAGCGGAATCAGTTGGGGGAAACAGCCCTGATCCTTGCGGTCCGGGAAGGGAATACTACCTTCACTCGCCTGCTGCTGAAACATGGTGCCGAAGTGAACCTTGCAGACCAGCGCGGAAGGACACCATTGATGTTGTCTGTAATGGATTCCAAAACCGCGATCATCACCAGCCTCCTTGAGGCCGGGGCTGATCCCACACAGCAGGATATGTCCGGTCAGTCCTGTCTCGATATTCCAGTTGGAACCCCACGCATTGCCCATATGCTTCGAAACCATCTCAAACAGCAGGAGAGCATGTATGAGGAACCGACTTCTGGTCGTCGTTCCGCCGCTTGGGGGGATCTGGTAGATGAAGTGGCCCAAAAGGCCCAAAAATGGCTGGGAACCAGCCCACCGGAGGAATTAGAAGCGCGCGGAAAAGAATTGCTGGACCTTTGGCGCCAGAATCTGGGCACAAGGTCTTCGGTCGATTCGGAAGAATGGATCACAAGTGGGGCAGGCTTACTGGTGTTGCTGGTGCAGGAGGTGCAGCGGGGCTTTAAGCAACTCCCGGCTGTGAAGCCGGAAACACAGGAGCGGCTGTGGAACACCCTTGAATCGCTCGTGACCAATCTGGCATCGGGCATATCCCAAAAGCACGAACCTCCAGATGGGGAGCCAGAGCAGCACATTCACTTTCACCTT
This sequence comes from uncultured Bacteroidia bacterium, assembly GCA_964560095.1. Taxonomy (GTDB): domain Bacteria; phylum Bacteroidota; class Bacteroidia; order J057; family J057; genus JANQTF01. Next base: position 4,685 of record CAZLKP010000081.1, on the reverse strand, counting down.
CCTGCCCTGACCAAAGAGCAGGAAAAAGAGCTGGACCACGCCTTAAGTGAAACCATCACGCATGGAACAGCCCGCGCTGCTGATTTGCTGAAGCTACTCGGTGCTATCCGGTCCAACGGTCACCCAGAAAATGGTCAAGCTGAATCTAATCCCGATGCCCACAACCCTTCTGGAGATGAATCGGATGAGGATGTTGAGGAGGAAATGGGATCTGAGGCTCCGTCTGCTGAACAAAACAAAGAGTGAATCAGCCGGGGCTTCCCACCAGATATTTTTCTGTGATCTCCCGGAGGTCAGCTTTTTTATCCTCGCGATGAATGTCACTGTGAAAGGTATCCAGTTTCATCAGCACAGGTAGCAATCTCGATATTTCCTGAGAGGTAAGGTTTCCTGCTACGATATGGGCGACCATGCCCATTTGTTCCATCAACCTTCCCAGAATATCACGGCCTTCGTTTGTGATAGCAACTTGCCTGGAGCGCCCGTCATTTGGGTCGGCAAAGGATGTGACATAGCCCTGCTTTTCGAGTCTTTTGAGGATCTCTCCCCCTGAAGTGACCTCCAGAAGATGGCGACCAGCCAGTTCTGACTTGGTCATATTGCCCTGTGTGTTGAGCGTAAGCAGAAAGGTGAAATCGTCGAGGGTGGACAATGGGCTTCCATCTAGCGCCTTTTTTGCATAATGCTTCGCATAGCGAAACAGATAGGTGATCAGCATGGTGAGCAAAATGCCTGGTGTCATTCCTTCGGCTTTTCCCATGTGCTTCCCCGAGGCAAGATTCATGTAATTACCGACCAGAGCTTCTTCCTGTTCTTTCTCACGCTGAAGCAGCCAGTGGATAAACCCTGGCATATGCATTTCCTCCGCTGATGCTTGCTCATCAAAATTAGCCACCAGACGCATCAAATCTTGTAACAGCGGAAGGGCTCTTTTCATTTTTTATTCGATTTCGTGATAATCAGGCAGAAGTATAAGATGTAATCGAAGCAATTCTGTGACGTATTTCTTTACCTGTTTGAAAAATTAGAACCGACGTCGTAGTCAATTGTTTCTCCATCGTGCAAAAGCTGTTTTTTCCAATTTCCCTCTTTCTGACCCACATCGGCATGTTGATGGCGGGGTTTTCTTGGTCCCAGACCGGTGTAGTCATCGGTCGGGTCTATGACGATACATCCAATCAACCACTGGAGTTTGCGGCAGTTTCCCCCTGATTTTCAGCTTCCTTTGCCATCACCCTAAAGCTGCGCACCAACTTCAATTCCGGTATCTTTTACCAGCTTCCACCTTCCACTTTATACTGTACTGGGATACCGGTACGCAGAAACTCGCGAGCTGGGCAATAAAAACATCTCATACATCCGCAATCGCCACATCCTGGGAGGATTCGACTATAATCTGCCCAATAAAGCCCGGGTTTCTGACACGCCAGCCAATATGGCGGCCACCAGCCTGCGAGCCAATTGGGATATGACAGGACTGAGTATCCCAGCCGCTACGAAACATACCTCTTGGATAATGAGTTAAGCACCTTGAATCTTATAACAAACATCATTTTCACCTGGTAATCATTCGGTGAAATGAGCAGGGAATGAAATTGTCATCAGTCAAAAATTGTCCTAATTTCACGACGAAATCATTCCCTTAAAGCCGTAAGGAATATCCTCTATGGGAGACTGGAGAACATATCAGAAAAACCTGCTGCCGAATATCCCCGACTTTCACAAGATCAATGTGTATGAAAAGGAAGGAAAAGGGTATCAGGCACTCAGAAAAGTATTGACAGATTCAGAATGGGATCGCAAGCGGGTAGTGGATGAGGTCAAAGGCGCCAATATCCGTGGCCGTGGGGGAGCCGGTTTCAATGCCGGACTGAAGTGGTCTTTTATGCCTCCCAAGCAGGAAGGTGTTCCGCGCTATCTCGCTTGTAATGGAGATGAATCTGAACCTGGCACCATCAAAGATCGCCGTCTGTTCGAATACAACCCGCACACCATCATTGAGGGAGCTCTCATTGCCTGCTACGCCATGGAGATGGATGCAGCCTATGTTTATATCCGTGGGGAGTACGCCGACTGGATTGACAAAATGCAGGTGGCCATCGACGATGCCTATGCCAAAGGCTATGCCGGTAAAAACATCATGGGATCCGGCCATGATATTGATGTGTATCTGCATAAAGGCGCCGGGGCCTACATTTGTGGAGAAGAGACCTCCCTAATGGAATCTCTCGAAGGCAAGCGCCCCTACCCGCGATCCAAGCCGCCGTTTCCGGCGCAGGTCGGTCTCTGGGGCAAGCCCACCACCATCAATAACGTGGAAACACTGGCGCATGTGCCTTTCGTCATCCGCAACGGCAACGAATGGTACAAATCCATCGGTGCAGAAACGCATCCCGGTCCCATGCTCTACGGCATTAGTGGCCATGTGAATCGCCCCGGCTTATATGAATTTCCTTCAGGTATGCTCCTTAGCGACCTGATTTATGAGGTTGCAGGTGGAATTAAAGGAGGGAAAAAGCTCAAAGCAGTGGTTCCAGGAGGGAGTTCTGTACCGATCCTGACTGCTGAAATGATTGAGGGCATCACGATGGATGCCGACTCGCTCCGCACGGTAGGATCTCTGGTAGGAACCGGCGGCATGTGCGTACTAGATGAAACCGTGGACATTGTGAAATTCCTGCTTAGGATTTCTAAGTTCTATGACCATGAATCATGCGGTCAGTGTACGCCCTGTCGGGAAGGTACCGGTTGGTTTGTGAAGGTGTTGAAAAAGATTGATGCCGGAGAAGGCAGCATGCGTGATCTGGATCTGCTCATCGACATGTGCGACAACATGGAAGGCCGCACAGTTTGTGCTCTGGCAGATGCCGCTGCTTGGCCAGTTCGGAATACGGTGACCCGTTTCCGGGAGGATTTTGAAGCGAAAATCAAGCGGAAGAGCGTTGCTGTGGTAGGTTGAAAAGCCTCTAAGAAGTCAGCGAAGATGCTCTGACCTCATTTGATTGTCCGAAAGCAGATCCTTTGGGATCACCCGTCATGAACACAGATATCCTTCGGCGATAAACCTACTGCCCCTGGCCAGGATTATGACGGCTACGTTGGTCATTGCCAGCGAGTGTTTCTGTACATGAAACTCCTGGGCATGAGTGAAGAAGAGGAGCGAATCAGTGCTGTTCTCATTTCTTTCCACGATATCGGGAGTTGGACAGATTATACGATGATTATCTGGGACCTTCCGTGCCTTCCGTGCGGGAGGGACATGCATATTTGGCGGAGAATCATCCCGATATCGACAGGAGGCTGGTTGAAGACATCATTGTAATCCATCACAAATTATTCCAGACCGGCGATTCGCTGGCAGAAAAGCTTCGGAAAGCGGACTTGATAGATTTATTTTTCGGGTTCTTCCGTTTTGGGCTCCAGGGGTCGGATATCCGGAGCGTTAAGCGGGCATTTCCGAATCTTAGATCTCAGTGGAAAGTATATGGAAAGGTACTAGTCTGGGTGATCAGGCATCCTTTGAGGCTTTTTCCTATGGATCGAAGATGAAAATCAACTCACGAAAAACCCAGCGGCGAATGGCCGGCATTCTCAGCTGGGCAGAAGTATGTACGGGTAGAAATCTGATCTACAATGATTAATACAGATCTTTTCCTTCCATAACCTGACGGCCTCTGTAGTATCCACTTTCTACATTGACACGGTGGTAGGGTGTTGCTTCACCGGATTCCGGGTCGATGTAATAGGCTGTGGGCTTCAGCTTCAGGTGAGTTCTGCGCTTGTCTCTGCGGGTCTTGGAAATTTTCCGTTTTGGATGAGCCATGATTCAGTCTATGTTGAAAGTGACCTGATGTCGTTATCTACTCCCTTTTTCTTTGAGTTTTTTGAGGGCTTCCCAACGAGGATCAATATCGTCTTCGGATGATTCGGTTTTGGGTCTTTCAACCGGATTTCCATATTCATCAATCCCGAGCACTTCCAATACTGCGGGGTCGCATGTGTGAATGTCTTTGGGGGGCACCCTTCGGAGCGGAAGTGACACATGCACAAAATCGTAGAATTCCTGGGCGACAGAAAGAAGGGGTTCTTCTTCTTTGATTTCCAGCACCTCGGTTCCGTTGAATTTCTGATTCGGATCAAAAGAATAAACGATCCGGTGGGTCGTGTCAATCGGTTGGGAAAATGGCTCCAAACAGCGGTCGCAAGGTACTTGCACTGTTCCGGAAAGATGAAACTTGACGTCTATGTGACTGTCAAATTTGTGGATATCCAGATGAGCGTTTACCTGTCCGTCTTGACTGAGGCCAAAATCAAAATGCTCAAAAAACGAGCGATCCAGCACAAAGGACTCTTCCTGTTTTCCCGGTTTAAGCCGGGCGATATTCAGTGAATACTGCTCTTCAAAAAGCCTTTGGTTTGCCATCTCGCTGCATTCGGGATGCAAAGATAGAAAAAATGCTCAGACTCCCAGTGATTTGGATCAAAAAACATCAGGTCGCCCGGAGGGCGACCTGTATGTGCAAGAAGTGTGGAAGTGAAAAAATTAAGTTGAGTTGTAAAGATAATCAGCCAGACAAAGGATGTCAACTCGGGGAGTTGATGATGAAAAAAAATCGTATATTTCATCACACATTTGGAAAAATTCCCTTTTTCACCGATTAGCAATGGCGGGTCTCATTCATTTA
>CAZLKP010000080.1:6818-13905 GCA_964560095.1 uncultured Bacteroidia bacterium | reverse complement strand
CGGACCAAATAGAGCACACATTTCATCACGGGGAACGGAGATATGTATATTTGCTGGTACTCGATGTGCCGGATATGTATCGTGCCAAATTAGGGCATGAACACCTCACGGATAACAAATCCCCTGGAGAAATTTTTAATCTGTATCTCAAGGAGCCGGATCTTTTCGAGAGTAACCTGGAGCGCTTTTTCGCCTATTCTACCATCTTGATGAACTGCATCATCTGGGGGCCGGAATTTCCAAGGCTACTCACTCGTGAGGATGCGGAGCGATGGTGGAAAGAACACAAAACCCTTCAGGTGATCGGAGACATCACCTGTGATCCGGAAGGAGCGATACAGTTTTCGAAGGAGACCTGGATCACCGATCCGGTGTTTATTTATGATCCGACTACAAGGGAAGTGTTAGATGGCTTTGAGGGGGATGGGATTGCCGTGATGGCAGTGACAAATTTACCCTGTGAATTTCCGGCTGATGCTTCTACCCAATTTAGCGGCGAGCTTCACGAGCTCATTTTTGGCATCGCCAATGCGAATTTGAATGCGGAAAGCCCCGAAGCTGCAGACTTACCGAGACCTCTGCGGAAAGCTGCGATCCTGTGGAAAGGAAACCTCACTCCCGATTATGAGTATATGCGAGAGTATCTGGGCGTTTAAATGAACCTTGAAACGCAGGCCACACGCATACTTCCCTTCTCCTACGAACTCTTTTGATTTCATTCCCTCTGGCACCCATTTTCCCTCCCTCATCTCTCATTCAACTCCCAGTTATACTCCAGAAAAGATATATCGGCATCTCCATTAATTTCTGTCTCCACATAGCGATTTAGAAAATCAATCAGGCTGCCGGATTGCTCGAAATCGGAGCGGTACCAGTCAAATATTTTCGATAACTGAAGCTCCTGTGCAGCAACCCGGTTGTAGCGGGAGTCGCGAATAAAGCGCCGGGCCTGCTGGTCGAATAGTTGCTGTACATTCGCTGCAGTATAGGCCTGATTCAGGAGAGGCGGGCAAGAAATGGACGCACAGTTGACGACAAAATGAACCCGGTTTTCCTTGAGCTGATCGCGAAGAATGTTGTGCTCAATGTCATTGAGGGAGTGTGTTGTGCCACCGATGGAGATCCATTTACTGTCCCAGGGCTGATCGAGGTTGGTGATGCTGCCGAGGGGATAATGATCGAGAATCAGCTTCACGGTGTATGCATTGTAGGCATTTATCCAGTAGGCCAGCTTCTGGTTTTTGGACCAATGCGTAGTCGGTGGCTGAGCTTCCAGGGTGGAAAGGTAGGCATCAAGGCGGGAAGTTTGTTGTTTCCAGGAGGCGTAGTTTACCCGGCCGTCTGGAGAGACAAATTGCTGTAGTTGATCATGCCAGGATTCGTGGTGGGGAGGGGATTGTGCGACCGAAGACGCGCCCATGCCGGAGAGCAAAACGAGAATAATCAGACCAAACAGCGCTTTCTTCATGACTTTTTCGGTGAATTTGACGTTTTTCACATGTAAACTTACGTCGACGGACTGTGCCGGTTGTGTCGGGCAACTGACAAGCACGGTGCTTTAGTACCTTCGGATGACCAAAACCACAAATAATTCATGCTCATGAACTTTCGTTTTCTCTCGTCGGGGATTCTTTCCCTGATGTTGTTCTTCCCCGCATTGTCCTTCGGCCAGATATGCATGCCAGACACATCATTTACAGATCCTGGCTTTTATCCGGATAGCCTGCCACCAGCCTGTGTCAACATTCCCTATTCAACCACCCTCACAGTGGTCGTGCCTCAGGACACCACCGTGGCCCTGCCACCTTTCGGCACATTCACATTGCCGATTGACTCTGTGGTGCTCGACGATATCATCGGCTTGCCGGCCAGCTTCAGTTATGGATGCAATCCTGGCAACTGTGTAATTCCCGGCGCTTCTACCGGCTGTGTTGGGATCAGTGGTACATCATCCGCGGCTGACACCATTGATCTGGAGGTGGCGTTGACATTTTATGTTGTCTCTCCCATTGGGCCATTGACGCTGAGCGACACCGCCCAGGGGCTTTTTACTCTCTACATCAACCCGGGGTTCACCACTACGCTTGTTACCAACGATGCCGCCTGTGGCAGTAGTGATGGCACGGCAAAGATTTCAGCCAGTGGCGGATCCGGGTCCTTTACCTATGCATGGAGCAACGGAGCCACCACCGACAGCATCGGTGGCTTGTCTGCCGGGCTGTACACAGTCGTGACCACCGATACGAGTGGATGCACCAAAACCGACACTGTCATCATCAACACCAATGGATCCAATCCGGTCCTAAGCGTGGACTCTACTTATTGGGCGGGGTGCGCATTGACCGGCGGCGGTGTTATCGCAGTGTCCAGCACCGGTGGCGACGGCAATTATTCCTACTCCTGGAGTAATGGGGCCACAGCTGACTCGCTTGGCGGATTGCAGGGAGGAATCTATTCGGTGATCGTGACAGATGGGTTAGGGTGCTCAGATTTTGAAAGCATTTCGGTCACTCAGCCGGGAGAATTGACTTTGACCACCGTGAACGAGGAGAATCTGAATTGCTTTGGAGATGATTCTGGCCTGATCGAAATCAGTGCAACAGGAGGGGTAGGCATGTACACCTATTCCTGGTCTAATCTTCCCAATGAAGCTGGCGTAATCGTCAATAGCCTACCCGCAGGAACCTATGACGTGGTAGTGGAAGATGAAGCCGGCTGTCAGAAGACACTGAGTTTCATGCTCACAGAGCCCGACTCCATCGATATTGCGCTCACCATTCTCGGCGAAACAGCCTTTGGCCAGGGGGATGGAAGGGCCAGCGCAGACGTGAGTGGAGGAACTCTGCCTTACATATATTCCTGGGACAATGGTGCGACGGCAGATTCGATTGTGGATGTAGCACCTGGCCTGTACGTACTCACTGTTACCGATGCGAACGGGTGTGAGAAAAGCGTAGATGTGGAGATTCCATCTGTAGCCCAATCGATGGAAGATGCCTTGCAGATTCGCTCCTTTTCTGTTGCCCCTAACCCTACAATCGGTGAGATCACCATCACCTGGGATCTGGGATCGGCAGCTCAGGAAGCCTACATCCGCCTCCTCGACCTCCGGGGAGCCGAAGTGAAAACCTGGGGCAGCGTATCCGGTTCGGGAAGCATCCAGGACCACATCAGCCTACCTGCCGGTGTATACTTGTTGGCGCTGGAAACCGAATCCGGTGCCGGATACAAGAAGATCGTGATCCGGTAGTGCAATCCCACTGGCGTGGAAAAGTGAAAAGGCTGTCAAAACCGACAGCCTTTTCTTCAATATAGGATCAACATACTAGGTGGCCTAGCGCTCAGCAAGCGCATCGGTAGCTGTTTGTTGAGGTCTTTCATATTGGAAGGAGCGACGCAGAACAGGCTCCCGGGAAGATGTGGTTTCCATGGCAATCAGTAAACCCTCTTCATCATACTGGTAGGCAAATGTTCCAGATTCTCCTTCTTCATCAGTCCAGTCGATTGTCTGGGGAAATCCGCGGTCGTCGTAGCTGAAAGCGTATGACCGGACAGGAAGATCGCGAACTTGTTCGACGATCTTGCTGATAGAGCCATTCTCGTAGTATTCGTATGTTACAGTGAACACTATTTCTTGGTTGGCATTTTCACGGGTCTCTTTCACGATACGCCCCATATCGTCGTATTCGAACCGATGCACGCGCAAAACTTCGCTCCCACGGCGAAAGCGAATGCCCACCAGCGATCCTGACTCGTTGTCGTAAAGGTATTGCTTGGTTTCCAAGAGCATCACTTGCTCATTGGCCAGCATTTCGTAGTCCCGGATCTGATATTTCTTGTTGTTTTCGTTGAATCTGTAGCCGGTTCTGTACACCTTTCCCCACCGGACATCGGTCTCCTGTTTCCAACCCAGGGCGCCTTTATCGTTGTAGAAAAAGGAAGCGATTCGGGAAGTATCCATATTGGTTCCGGACTGATCGGAATCAGTCACTTCGATTTCGCGGGTCAGGTTACCTGACTCATTAAAGGTTTGAACCAGGGAGGATTCGATGATCTGGACGCCGGGTCGCTGTTGGCGGATGGTATTGATGCGAATAGACTGAACACCGTGCTGAACCAGGTACAACGGTTTGAACTCCGGAATACCAGATAGCTGGTCTGCGGAGATATCAAAGGGTTGGGTGAAGCCGGGGGTCAGGATCAGGAGGGGGGAAAGAAGGCAGAGCAGGTAAAAACGCTTCATGCGTACGCCAGTTACAGAAGTTGCCGAATAGGGTAAGGAATCGGAAGCTTTCTTGGTTGCCGGAAAAGAACGTGCGAAAGCAGGCAATTAATCAGAAAAACTCCTGAAGAGAATATCTGGCCTTTCATCTCTAATCAGGTTCTCGAAAAGTTCGGAGAATCTGATATGAGAAATTATGTGCGTGAAAGAAAAATGCCCAATTCGCACTTGAATATAGCGAAGATGCCAGCCATTTCTCAAGTCTTACCCTTGTTTTTCCACGAAAAAACCAAACGGGCTACGGAATTATTCGAAAAACTGATCATCTCACCCTTGAAGTCTATTTTCGTTAGTAATTTCACTACTTGTTTTTGCTTGGTACTAACTTTTGGGAGGCGTACCGATCATGTCAGTCTCGGTACAAAAAGTTATAATCTTTCAACACGGTACGAAGAAAACTGCCGGGCGACAGCTCCGTTTGAACCTTCATAACTGTTTTTACGCGATCTGCCAGCTTCCGTATCAGTTCCTGATTTTCGTTTTTGTGTCCGGCATCCATCACTTCTTTCAGAATGGAGATGTCCCGGTCCGACAGGCGGGAAACCTCCGGAAATGTCACCTGATGGTCAGCTTGCGTATCGACAAAGATGGTATCTGCAAATGTAGTCACGAGACGTAATTTGACGACTGAGGTACCTGCTGCGATATCCCCCAAACGCTGACCCTTTTTCCCTGCCACCATGGTGATCATGCCCACCAGGCCGGGCAGGAGTATCGCTGCGGTGGCCCAGATGTCAACAATTCGCAGCAACCAGCGAATCGCATAATCAGAAAAGGAAGGGGCTGCTCCGTCCAGGCAGATTGTACGCAGTTTCAGCAGGCGCTTGCCCAGCGTCTGGCCCTTAAACCAAATCTCCGTCCAGAGAGAGTAGGTCATGGCTGGCAGCAGCGCCAGCTGATAAATCACGTCAGAAGTATATTCATAAAGGCTGTCATGGGATTGATAGTCTTCCAACCAGGCGATCCATATCCAGGAATACACCCCCAAGATCCCCAAATCAATCAATCCGCTCAGCATCCTGTCACCAAGATTGGCAACCGGATATTCCAGTTCGATGTTTTGGGCTGTGGGAATGAGAATCGTGTTCATCCCTAAAAAATAGCTACCTTGGTTTGACATCAGTAAGTTACAGCTTCCCGTGAGAGAACCCGCATTTCTTCGTCAGAATAAGGAAAAATGGCTAGAGTTTGAATCTTTGCTGGAGCAATCCGGCGGGCAGCACACGGACCCCGATCGCCTGGCTGGTTTGTATATCCACCTTACTGATGATCTGGCATATGCGAGGACTTACTATCCCAAAAGCCAAACCACCCGCTATTTGAATGGGCTCGCTGCCAAAACGCATCTGGCTATTTATCGAAACAAACGTTCACGGAAGAACCGTTTTCTCACGTTTTTCTCTGAAGAACTTCCACTGATTTATTTTCATTCTAGAAAGGAGCTGTGGATCGCTTTTGGGGTTTTTTCTTTCGTTTTTCTGCTGGGGCTTCTTACCGCCCTGCGGGAAGATGGGTTTATTCGTGCGGTTTTGGGCGATGGCTATGTCAATATGACCATAGACAACATTGAGGCCGGTGATCCGATGGGTGTATACAAAAGTAGGCCTTCCTTCCTCATGTTCCTGGAAATATCAATTAATAACATTAAAGTGTCGTTTGTTGCCTTCGCGGGAGGTATCCTCCTTTCCTTGGGGACTTTTTACCTGTTGTTTACCAACGGACTCATGCTCGGTGGTTTCCTGGGTTTGTTCTACCTCTACGGAGATCTCAAAGAAGCCCTTCCCGTCATTTACATCCATGGTACGCTGGAACTGTCGGCCGTGGTGATTGCCGGTGCGGCCGGACTGAAACTGGGCAATAGCATTCTGTTTCCCGGCACCCGATCCCGTGTCAAATCCCTGAACGCCGCCGCGAAAGATGGCGTGAAGATGATCATTGGCCTGGTGCCAGTATTTTTGCTGGCAGCCTGGCTAGAAGGATACCTCACCCGGCTCACAGAGTGGCCCCTCTGGATCAAGCTCACGATTATTGTGCTATCTCTTGTGTTTGTGATAGGGTATTATCTTGTTCTCCCCTGGCTGGTTCATCAGAAATTATTGATTGAGCAGGCGAATGCTGGGGAACAAGTCAGGTCCGGATGGTTTGAAACAACATGATCAAGTGGCATCGGCATATAATCCGGGGGCTTATGCTCTTGTTACTGGCAGGCAGTTCTGTCGGAGTCACTGCCCAACCGAGGCAGTTTTCCTCCCGTCAACTGGATTCCCTGCGCGATATTTCTTCCCTCCAATACGGGGCGGAGCCTCTGAGTGACCGGTATGAAGCTGCTGATCACGTTGTGAACGAGCCTTCAGAATCTGTCCGGACTCACAATTGGGCCAGCCGGATTTCCTGGCTCATGTATGTGTTGCTGGGCATCTTACTGATCGTGATTGGGGCCGTGGTAATCCGACAGTTTTCGGGGCCATCTCCTTCAAGCAATCTTCCCAATCCTTTGCCTGATGTAAGCAGCCGGGAAGAACTGCGGGAAACAGATTTCCATACACTGATCAATCAGGCCGAAGGCCTGCAAAACTGGCGGGAAGCCCTTCGGTACAGGCATCTGCAGTTACTGGCCCAGCTCCAGACTCACCACCTGATTGACTGGCATCCCTATAAAACTGACAGTGACTATGAGCGAGAATTGTCTGACAGTCACTACCGGAAAAGCTTTCACGAGCTGAGTCGTGCATTTGCCTTCACCTGGTACGGCGGCTTTGATTTACCAGAGGATCAGTACCGACAGTTGCTCAGTTTATTTCGTCC
>CAZLKP010000080.1:0-6808 GCA_964560095.1 uncultured Bacteroidia bacterium | reverse complement strand
AACGCATGAAAATGTCTCCTGCATATCTTCGTATTGTCGCGGTATTTGGCTTGATCATTTTGGTCGTATGTGTGGTGGTAGTCTCCAATGCAGAGAAGCCACTGTCGTGGGAGCCTACCTGGTCGGGCAGTCAGGATGACCCGTTTGCGAACCGGGTGATGCGTGAGATGGCAACAACACTACTGGCTCCTGCAGAACTGGAAATTGTGAGAAAATCGCCGATGGATCTCGAACCAGATCAGCATTGGCTGGATCGCGGGGCCCTCGCCTATATCTTTATCAATGATGTCTTTGATCCGTATCCGGAAGAGTGGGAGGTGCTGAAGGAATGGGTTCGGAAGGGAAATGCCATTTGGGTTTCAGCTTCCTATGCCTCTTCATACGTGCAGGAGGATTTAGGAATCAAAATCGGAGCATTGCATGTATCTGAGTGGATTGAAGGAGAAGAAGAGGATAGTGTGGCTTGTTTTTTTCATGCAGCCGGTTGGCCGGGTGATCGATACCTCATTCCTGAGCGCTACCTCCACGGGCTTGTCAACACCTCCGAAAATGCTCCTGCCTCAGAACCTCTGATGGCAACTTTTGGTGGCACGCCGACTGCCATGTCCATTCGCCTGGGAGCCGGACAATTTGTGTTCTGCGCCTGCCCGCGTCTTATGACCAACTATGGCCTTTTGACACCAGAATACACCTCCATGGTTTCAGGCATGCTGTCCTTCATTCCCCAAACAGTTCAAAAAATCTACTGGGATGAGTGGATCAAAGTGGGAAACAGGCGCAGAGATCATGACCGGGATCAGGAAGACAGCCCCGGGGCAGTAGCCTTTCTCTGGCAGCACGAAGCCCTCAGGGCGGCTTTCATCCTCGCCCTGGCGGGACTGCTTCTGTATGTAATCTTTCAAACAAAACGCATTCAACGAATCATTCCTCCCCAAGACCCCCTCACAAATACCACGCTGGATTTCACTAGAACCGTTGGGAGGTTGTATGCTCAGCATCAGAATCATGCACAGTTGGCCCAGAAGCGAATTGCTGCCTTTCGGGACCAGATATCTGAACAGTATTTGCTGTCTGAACCATGGGGAAGCGAAGGATATGCACGGCAACTGGCAGCCAAAAGCGGAAAGGATCCCGAAGAAGCGCAAGGCCTCATCCAGACCATGGTCCGGATAGAAGCTTCAGACAACCTGTCAGAAACCGGGCTGCTGGAAATGAGCCGCCGCATCGACGATTTTACACAACATCCGGAACCCCATCATTCATGAGCGAAGAGGAAAAATCAGACCTTCAGGAGGAACAGACGGCTACCTCACCTGAATCCGACACGGAAAACCTGTTTCAGCCCAATGATACCCTTGTGGCTTTTCAGCGGTCAGTGGAAGACATCTCGATGAAAATGTCGGGCGTATTGGTGGGGCAGACCCGTCTCATCGAACTCATGCTGGCGGCTCTGCTCACCCGCGGGCATATTCTGATCGAAGGAGTGCCGGGCGTGGCCAAAACCCTGGCCGCCAAATTGCTGGCCCGCAGTCTTGACACCGGATTTTCCCGTATCCAGTTTACGCCTGACCTCATGCCTGCCGATGTATTGGGTACCACGGTCTTCAATGCTAAAAACGGGGAGTTTGAATTCAGAGAAGGGCCCATTTTTTCCCAACTCGTCCTCATCGATGAGATCAACCGGGCTCCAGCCAAAACACAGGCGGCCCTCTTTGAGGTGATGGAAGAGCGGCAGGTGACCATGGACGGACATCGCTATCCGATGGAAGAACCCTTTTTGGTCATTGCTACCCAAAACCCCATTGAGCAGGAGGGTACTTATCGCCTGCCGGAGGCTCAGCTCGACCGCTTCCTGTTTAAGTTGGAAGTGGGGTACCCGAATGAAAAAGAAGAGCTAGAAATGCTCCGTCGTTTTCATCAGCAGGCACCAGACCGGCGACTGGCAGGCATCCGGCCGGTGATGTCCGGGGAGCGTATACTCGAACTTCAGCAGGTCATTTTCGCAATGGAAGTGGAACTGTCTCTGCAGGAATACGTGGTGAAAATCGTCCAGAAAACAAGAGGACACCGAGACATTTATCTGGGAGCTTCTCCCCGGGCGTCTCTGCACCTACTTCAGGCTACCAAGTCGATCGCCGCCATCAGAGGTCGGGATTTTGTCACCCCCGAAGACGTGCAATTCGTCGCAGGTTCGGTGCTGCAGCATCGCATTGTGCTCACACCGGAAAAGGAACTCGAAGGGGGCACAGAATCCAATGTGATTCAGCAATTGATCAAAGAGGTAGAGGTGCCGCGCTAGTTCGGTGGCCTCCCAATATATCCACTATGAAGCAGGTGTTTCTCCACCCACGACTGTTTGTGTTTTTGGGAATCCTCATTGCCGCGTTTCTGGTGGCGCACCTGTTTTCTGTGATGCTCCCCGCAGCTTACATTGCCCTGAGCATATTTCTGGTGGCGATAGGGCTGGATGCTGTGCTATTGTTTCGCCTCAAACAAGGTGTGGAAGCCCGGCGGCTGTTACCGGATCGCTTTTCCAATGGTGATTCCAATCCGGTGACTATTCGGGTTCAGAACCGATATCGGTTTTCCCTCAGACTGACCGTGATTGATGAGGTGCCGGAGCAATTTCAATGGAGGGATATGCGAAACACCATCCGGCTGGAACCCGGAGAAACGCAACAAGTGAAGTACAGACTAAGACCGGTTACCCGAGGAGAATACACCTTCGGTCGGCTTATTGTGCTGGCCAGGTCCCCGATCCGTCTGCTCATCCGCAGGTATGTACATTCTGAAACCATCAGTATTCCCGTCTATCCTGCATTTATGGAGATGCAGAAATACCAGCTTCTCGCCATGTCCAATCGCCTGACAGAAGCAGGCATCAAGCCCATTCGTAGGCTGGGGCATTCCTCTGAATTTGAACAAATCAAAGAATACGTTCGGGGCGACGACTATCGCACCATTAATTGGAAAGCCACTGCCCGAAGTAAAAAACTGATGGTGAATCAGTACACGGATGAGCGTTCGCAACAAGTGTACTGTCTGATTGATAAGAGCCGGGTGATGAAAATGCCGTTTGAAGGAATGACCTTGCTGGACCATTCGATTAATGCCACCCTGGTACTGACCAACATTGCCCGGTCCCGCCATGACAAGGCGGGCCTCATCACATTTGCCCGACAGATTGACCAGTTTCTTCCGGCAGGCAATCAACCCCTGCACATGCGCAAAATCCAGGAGTTGCTGTATCGGCAGCACACAGAATTCAAAGAATCAGACTATGAGCGGCTGTATGCCTTTGTGAGTCGTAAAATCCCGCACCGAAGTCTGATGGTGTTGTTTACCAACTTCGAATCGCAACATGCCATGAGGCGGCAGCTTCCGTTTTTACAGCGATTGGCCAAACAACACCTGCTGCTGGTGGTTTTCTTTGAAAATACAGAGCTGACCGAGCTGTTGGATGAATCGCCACACCATACGGAAGGGATCTACATCAAAGCCATTGCCGAGCAATTTGCTTTAGAGAAAAAACTCATCGTAAAAGAACTGTTGCGCCATGGCATTCACAGCATTCTTACACCGCCGGAATCCCTCACTGCCAACACCATTAACCGGTATCTGGAAATCAAGGCCCGCTCCATGATCTGATGAGACACAGGATTCGCCCCCAACACTGATCTTCGTATCTTTGACAATCCGTTGTCTCCCCGAATTTATTGTTACCCATGCGAAACGAACTACTGGATCCCTCGCTGAATAATCCCAATGACGAAGAAAAGCTGCTGCGGCCGCAGGAGTTAGAGGATTTTACCGGTCAAAAAAAGCTGACGGATAACCTCAAGGTCTTTATTCAGGCGGCCAACATGCGCGGTGATGCGCTGGACCATGTGTTGCTCCATGGCCCGCCCGGATTGGGAAAAACCACCCTTTCTTTCATCATTGCTAATGAGCTGGGAGCTGGCATTACAACGACATCCGGCCCGGTGCTGGAAAAACCAGGAGATCTCGCTGGTTTGCTCACCAATCTTGCAGAAGGCGATGTGCTGTTTATTGACGAGATCCATCGTCTTTCGCCGGTGATTGAAGAATATTTGTATTCTGCCATGGAAGATTTTAAGATTGATATCATGGTGGAAACCGGCCCGAATGCACGGAGCATTGAGATCAGTCTCAATCCGTTTACGCTGGTGGGGGCCACTACCCGGGCAGGGCTGCTCACCTCCCCAATGCTGGCACGCTTTGGCATCAATGCCCGACTCGAATACTACGAGGCAGAAACGCTCGCAAGGATCATCAACCGATCGGCGGCTGTGCTGGGCGTGCCCATTCAGAATGAGGCTGCAATCGAAATCGCCCGGAGAAGCCGCGGTACGCCCCGGATTGCCAACCGACTGCTGCGACGCTGTCGCGATTTTGCCCAGGTGAAAGGAGAGGGAGTGGTCACCATGGACATCGCCAAACTCACCCTCGAAGCGCTGGAGGTGGATGAAGCCGGGCTCGACGATATGGATAATAAAATTCTCCTCACCCTGATAGATAAGTTCCATGGCGGACCGGTAGGTCTGAACAATCTGGCGGCAGCAGTCGGTGAAGAAGGAGACACCATTGAGGAAGTGTATGAACCATATCTGGTGATGGAAGGCTTCCTCAAACGAACCGCCCGGGGCCGGGTGGCTACTGAGCGGGCCTACAAGCACTACGGGCGATTCATGGATGGCAGGGAAGGACAGTCGGATTTATTTTCCTGATGATATACAACATGGATCAGGATCATTCACAGGAAGTGGCCCGGCATTACGACAGGAATACCCGTCGCTTTCTGGCAATGGGCCAGCATGCCGAGTCCAATAACATCCACCAGCCGCTCTGGCCGCCTGGTGTAAAAGATCTCAGGCAGGCATCAACTGTAAGTAATGACATGGTTCTACAGGCTGCACGCGATCTGATTCGTGTTCATGGAGCCGGGATTCAGATCCTGGATCTGGGGTGCGGGGTCGGGAGTACCGCGATGTATATGGGCAATCGGCTGGGTACCGATGCCAGAATTTGCGGGATCACGATTTCAGGCGAACAAGTCCGTCTGGCCCGAAATTTTGTAAAAAAGCAGAATCTGAATGGGATTTGCACCTTTGAACAGGGAGATTTCCTGGACTTGTCCAACCTGGAGCCTGCCCACCTGATCTACGCCATTGAGGCATTTTTACATGGACCTGATCCCGAGGCTTTCTTCCGGGAAGTATCCAGTCAGTTATTGCCGGGAGGTACATTGATTCTCATTGACGATTTTCTGACGGAGAATCAACCTTCCTCCAGGTCCGTTCGGGCCCGTCACTGGTTGCATGATTTTCGTAAAGGATGGCTGGCAGGCAGTCTTCTTTCTGTATCGCAGGCAGAAGCCTTGGCCCTTTCCTCCGGCTTGAAGCTCTCAGATCACCGCGATCTCACGCCCTGGATGAAGCTGGGCCGGCCCAGAGACCAGATGATTGGCTTCGCCCGGTTATTGGTGCGCAAACGCATGCAGGAGTCTACTTACTGGCGGGCGTTGAGTGGTGGCTATGCCAAGCAGCAGTGCCTCAGGCGGGGCATTCTCTCCTACCGGTATTTGGCATTCGAAAAAGCATGAACTCCTTGGATAAGCCAGCCTGACATCAGTATGGAACCCAGGTATCGGATCGATATTGCTGATGAACTGCTGCGCAGGACCAGGCATTCGCCCTGACTCACGAAATGAAGCATCTGTTCCCCTGGCCGGTCATCTAAACTGCTCCCTGGAACAGCGAAACCTGTCCTTCGGGGAATTATTATTCATCAAGACAGAAGTATTGGCTAGGTTGAGTTTGAAAATCAAATCATTGCTTGTCAGATACTTACCCCCTTTTGTCATGAAGTTCCACCTCATTTTTTTACTGGTCCTG
Organism: uncultured Bacteroidia bacterium; assembly: GCA_964560095.1. Lineage (GTDB taxonomy): Bacteria > Bacteroidota > Bacteroidia > J057 > J057 > JANQTF01. Next base: position 893 of record CAZLKP010000080.1, on the reverse strand, counting down.
GCCCCTGGACTCATGTTGATGGCTACCCCGCAGAACCAGACAATCCACGAAAAATATGCAGCAGAGTCGGGGGAAAGCATCCTGGAAACGGTTCAGGCGTCTTCTCAGATCGTAGTATTTCGATCAGATGCTTCCGCCTCCGATTTTTCTCCTTTAGTGATTGATCAATCCCTGTCCGCCAGCCAGGAAACGGATGATTTGTACCTGCCGGTATCTTCGACTTCGGAAGAGGCGATCGCAGCCTATCAGGCATCGATGGACTTAGCCCGGAATGCCCATTTCGATTCATATTTTGAAAAACTTGAAGAAGCGGCAGAGATAGATCCTGAATTTTTTATGAGCTATGCCCACCGTTCCATGACCTTGGTAGCTTTTGGGCAGCACGGAGTTGCCGAAAAACTGATTGACCAGGCGGTAGCTCTCTGCTCGGACCAAATGACCAGAAGTGAGCAGATCCTGTGTAAACTTATGTCTCAGTGGGATAAGAGTTCCGAAGCAAGTGCAGCATCTGTTTTGGAGGAGCTTACTGCTGCCTACCCCGAAAATATTCATGCCTACGAAATCGCCTCTGTCTTTATGACCTGGATTGATCAGGACCATGAAAAAGCGCGAGCAGCAATGGAGGAATCTGAGAATTGATCCTGCCACCATGACGGTTATGGGTCGATGGTAAGTTGCCTGATTACACAAAACACCTAAAGTGATAATGATGGAATTGAAAGTTATTGGCCTAGGTCTGGGCAGAACCGGGACCTATTCCTTAAAAACCGCCCTGGAAAGCCTGGAGCTTGGTCCTTGCCACCACATGGAGCGCGTGGCTCAAAACATGCCCGTGCAACTGCCCCTGTGGAATGAGGCCTTGCATCAGCCGCCCAACTTTGACGCCATTTATG
>CAZLKP010000079.1:0-14191 GCA_964560095.1 uncultured Bacteroidia bacterium | reverse complement strand
ACAGCATCACGGCATCAGCTCCATCGACGAGGGCATTGGCGACGTCATTGGCTTCGGCTCTTGTTGGCCGGGAGTTTTCGATCATGGACTCCATGACCTGGGTTGCCACAATCACAGGTTTTCCTTCCCGGTTACACAATCGGATGATGCGTTTTTGCCAGGCGGGAACTTCTTCCATCGGAATTTCCACACCGAGGTCTCCACGGGCCACCATGATGGCGTCAGTGGCTTCAATGATTGCTTCGATGTTCTGGAGGGCCTCCGGTTTTTCAATTTTTGCGATGACTTTGGACACACCGTTTTTGAGGCGGACGAGCTCTTTGAGCAGGCGCACATCGTCGGCTGTGCGGACAAAAGAAAGAGCTAGCCAGTCCACGCGATTTTCGATAGCGAAATCGATATCGCGAAAATCCTTTTCCGTGATGGTAGGAATTGAAATTTCGGTGCGCGGCAAGTTCACGCCTTTTCGGCTTTTGAGTTCATCACCCACCAAAATTTTGACTTTGACGCGGTTGGTGCCATTGGTTTCCACGACCACGGATTCCACCTTTCCGTCATCAAAGATCACGGGATCGCCGGGCTCTACGTCCTGAGCAAATGTATCATACTTGATCGGGAGCACGTTCCCCTTGGATTCCTTGACATCGGTATGGAGGGTAATGATATCTCCTTCTTTAATTTTCACGGGTTCCTTCAGGTCCCCTAATCTAATTTTAGGGCCTTGCAAATCCTGCAGGATCGCAATGTTAGTACCGTATTTCTTGTTGATCCCCCGCACCATGGCCAGGGATTTTGCGTGAGTTTCATGGTCGGCATGTGAGAAGTTTAACCTTGCGACATCCATGCCAGCTTCGGCCATTTTGAGCAGCGTGTCGGGGTCGCCACAGGCCGGGCCGATGGTAGCGACAATTTTGGTCTTGCGAAGATGAAAGAGTTTCAAGGCAGTAAAGATTGGAGGTTTTTGTAGTCTGAGAAATTGACTACGGAGGCAATATACGGTGATTCACTCAAACGGTCTTTGATAAAACCTGCTTGAACCGGCATGCCAGACGTACTGCGAATTAATAGAAAAAAGCGGAAGGGCCGAGCTTCGGGCGGTAATTTCTGTGATTCTTTTGTGTAAAGAAGGTATTCCTGCCCGGGATGGGAATCGGGATCTTCAAACATCTCAGTTTGGGCAGAAAATCCTTCAAATAACCGTGGTGATGTTTGGGAAGAAGGAGGTGAATCTGAGGAGGATAGGCCGGATTCTCCTGCATTTTTCAATTGAATCCCTAGAATCTTGTTAAGTTCGTAGGATAATTTCCAGCTTCTTACATCGGCGGCAATGCCGAATATAAGGTCCTGACCATCAGATTCTTCGACAATAATTCTACGGCCACTCACCACAAAGAAGTTTTTCAGGAATATAAAAAATCCGAAGAGCAATTACTGAGGCTAACGTCAAATTGTTTTATATTTGCCACACTTTTTTGCAGGTTTCCTGCACGTACAAGATCAATCAAAAACCACTAGAGCAATGTCTAGCATCGCAGAGAGAGTCAAAGAAATCATCGTTGACAAGCTTGGCGTGGAGCCTTCCGAGGTGACCCCCGAAGCCAGCTTTGCAAATGATCTGGGAGCAGATTCCCTAGATACTGTAGAGCTGATCATGGAGTTCGAAAAGGAATTCAACATTAGTATTCCAGACGAAGCTGCTGAGAAAATTGTTACCGTCGGCGACTCCATCACTTATCTGGAAGGCAACGTTTCCAACTAACCTCCCTTCATGCAGAAGAAAAAGGTCGTTATCACAGGTTTAGGAGCCCTTACTCCCATTGGCAATAACATCCAGGCGTACTGGGAAGGTTTACGCCAGGGGGTAAGTGGAGCCAACTGGATCACCAATTTCGATGCATCCAAGTTCAAAACGCGGTTTGCCTGTGAAATCAAAGACTTCGATTTCTCCGGATACTTCGACAGAAAGGAGCTGCGAAAGCTGGATCCTTTTGCCCAATACGGGCTCGTAGCCGCAGACGAAGCCATCGCAGATTCAGGCATCAACCTGGATAGCGTGGACCGCGATCGTTTTGGCGTGCTCATGGGATCTGGAATTGGAGGGGTACAAACCCTTTCCCAACAGGTTATTGAGCACAACAATGGAGACGGAACACCACGTTTCAATCCATTCCTCATCCCCAAGATGATCATTGATATCACATCCGGGCACGTTTCGATCAAGTATGGCCTTCGCGGGCCCAATTATTCGAGTGTTTCGGCTTGTGCTACCTCAACCAACTGCCTGATCGATGCCTACATGCTCATCTGTATGGGCTATGCCGACATCATGCTTGCAGGTGGCTCTGAGGCAGCCATCAATGAAACTGGGGTTGGAGGCTTCAATGCCATGAAGGCCCTCTCCGAAAACAATGATGAATTTGAAACCGCCAGCCGTCCCTTCGACAGCCGGCGCGACGGGTTTGTCATGGGTGAAGGAGCAGGCGCTCTGGTATTGGAAACCTATGAGCATGCTGTGAAACGTGGAGCCAACATCTACGCCGAACTTGCCGGTGCCGGCATGTCGGCAGATGCCCATCACATCACCGCACCTGCGCCTGACGGCAGTGGAGCACGCCGGGTCATGGAATCCACGGTGCTCGACGCTGGCCTCAAGCCAGAAGATGTCGATTATATCAATGTGCACGGAACTTCTACCCCACTGGGAGATATTGCTGAAACCAAAGCGATCAAGCAGGTCTTTGAGGACCATGCTCATCAGCTCAACATCAGCTCCTCCAAATCCATGACGGGGCATTTGCTCGGCGCTGCAGGAGCGGTCGAGGCCATCGCTTCCATCCTTGCGATGAAGCACAATCTGGTCCCGCCTACCATCAATTTTGCAGAAGCAGATCCTGATTGCGACTTGAACTACACGTTCAATGAAGCCCGGCAAAAAGACATCCGTGTAGCCATTAGTAACACATTTGGGTTTGGAGGCCACAATGCCTCCGTGCTGTTTAAGAAACTGGAAGCCTGATCCCGATCGGGCTTCCTTTCCTCTGCTGAAAGGATCCCTTTTCCCTGACTACCCGTTTTAATTATTGACAATATGTGCGGCTGTGCGTATTTTTCGGCCTGTGTTTTATGAAGATTCGGCCTCTATGGTATGATTTCTCCCCGCCAGTTATTTAATACTTTCTTGTCTTCGGAACGGGAATTTGTGCATCGTATTCGATCCATATCCGGCTACACCCCTCGTGAGCCTTTCCTGTACCATCTGGCCCTCACTCATTCTTCCTCCCTCCGCAAAAACGGTCAAGCCAATACCGACCGCGATGTCGCCAAAGGGTGTAATGAGCGCCTCGAATTCCTCGGCGACTCTATCCTCGACTCCGTCATCGCTGAATATCTCTTCAAGATTTATCCGCTCAAGGACGAAGGATTTCTCACGGAAATGAGATCCAAAATCGTCAATCGGAAATCTCTCAATGATATCTGCAAAAAGCTGCGGGTCGATACCCTGATCCAACACAACCAATCCGGATCGGTGAATGAGTCTATGTATGGAGATGCCCTCGAAGCCTTTATTGGTGCGGTCTATCTCGATCTCGGCTACAAAAAAGCCAAGCAATTCATCTACTCCCGCATCATCGATCCCCACATCCACCTCAAATCCGTCGAAAGCCAGATCATCAGCTACAAAAACAAGCTGATTGAATACGTGCAAAAGTCCAAACTGGGCTTGCTGACCTTTGATGTGATTGCCGAAAACGGCGACGGCCGCAACAAGGTCTTCCGGATTCAGGCCAAAGTGGGGGAAAAAGTGCTCGGTGTGGGAGAGGGGAAAAATAAAAAATCGGCTGAGCAACGTGCCAGCGAAGATGCCCTGATGAAATTAAACTTACTTGAGGTCTGACCCTCCGCCGAGGAATTCATACCTTCGTTTCTCTTTGTCTCAGGCTCACAACCGGATCCCATGTTTATCGAATTCAATTCCGCCAACCGCAAAGCCGGATGGATCGAAGTCATCTGTGGAAGTATGTTCTCGGGAAAAACCGAAGAACTGATCCGGCGAATGCGCAGAGCTCAGATTGCCAATCAGCAGGTGGAAATTTTCAAGCCTATCCTCGATACGCGCTATTCAGAAAACGAAATCGTCTCCCACAACCAAAATTCCATTCCTTCTTCACCGGTGGCCCATTCTTCCGAAATCCTGGTTCGGGTCAGCGAAGCCCAGGTCGTGGGAATTGATGAGGCCCAGTTTTTTGATGTTGGTATCATTGATGTCGCTGAAGAGCTCGCCAATCGCGGCACCCGTGTGATCGTCGCCGGGCTAGACATGAATTACCGGGCAGAGCCCTTCGGCCCCATGCCGGGCCTGCTCGCAGTAGCCGAATTCGTCACCAAGGTGCATGCCATCTGCCAGATCTGCGGCAGCCTCGCCAATTACTCCTACCGCCATAGCGGCGACAAGGAACCTGTGATACTCGGCGAAAAAAATATTTACGAACCCCGCTGCCGCACCTGTTACCTCGAAGGCGAAAAAGCCAAACACAAAACCCGTGACCTCCCTGCCCGAGAAGAGGAAGATTTGGGATAAATATCGAAAACAAAAAAATCCTGTCTTTCAATCCGAAACTTGAAACCCTCGTACATGGAAGGTAAACAGGCAATACGAAAAGGCATCCATATTGATCCTGAAATCCTCGGAGGGACACCCGCGTTCATGGGAACAAGAGTCCCCTACCCTTCCAGCATCTCCTCAATCAACCCCTCATACTCCTCCACAAACTGCTCATATAACTCTCCCGTTCCGGGCCCATTGAAGCCCGTATGAATGCGCCGAATCTCACCCGACCGATCAACCCAGATTGATGTGGGATAGGACAACACTGCAGAGAGCATAGGCAGCTGCTCAGTAGCTGTATCCTTAGAGGTGGTGAGAGAAGCGATGAGCATCTCGTAATCAGCATCCAGGCGATCGGCCATGCGAGAGACTGCTGCTGCTGCATCCTGCAGGTTATCGCGACGCTCAAAGGCCAGACCGATAACCTCCAGCCCCTGGCTGTGATAGCGGCCATACCATTCGGCAAACAATCGCGTCTCGTCCATGCAATTGGGACACCAGCTGCCCAGCAGCTGGATGATGACCACCTTGCCTTCATATTCCGCAGCAGGATACCTGACCGTATCGCCACGAAGGTTGGGAAAGGCAAATGAAACTCCGTCGTAACCGGGCTGAAGTTGGGTGAGTCCAGCGGCATCGCCCAGGGTAGCCTCCGGATCTGCGACTGCCGTCCAGGGCTCTTCGTGGTGATTGCCCGAATAAAACATCCCCTGCAAGCTATCTCCCCGGATCGTCGCGGTAAACAAAAACGCATGTGACCCATCGAAAGCGGATAATGCCAGTTGATCCCCACTCCAGTACCCTTCCAGAAACCGATAATCACCTGTCTCAGTCAGGAAGGTGCCGATGAGGGTGCCATCAGCCTGCTCCTCCAATCTAGCAATGGCCGGATATTCACCTTCCATATCCGGACTGAACCGGACTGCCCAGGTGCTTGCCAATCCTGTTTTGCCGGGTTCACCAGCATCAAAACGCCTGAATCCTCGCTCTGCCCGAAAGGGAATTTCGTATTCCATTCCTCTCGACAGATCCTGATACACCCCGGTCCAGCTGTCGCCGTGATGTTTCACCAGAAAACAGGACTCAAACACCGGCATATAGATCCACAGAGAATCCCCCTTGGTTTTGATGTCTTCCTGCCGCAGCACAATCCGTTCATCGGCATTCCGGATGACCATGGGGGTATCGGATGCCATGTTCCAGGTGAAGGAGAACGGCAATTCACGGCCCTGGCCAATGTCAAGCACCCCACGCCAGATGGAGGAGCTGGCACTTTCTGAGTTGGTGGCATCGCATCCGAAAAGCAAATAGAGGATACTAAGCCAGAAGGTATGTCTCATGATTCAAAGGGTAACAGATCGCGGCCGATGTCGCGGCGGTGGAAGCGACCCTCAAACTGGATGTTCTGAACATTGTCCAAAGATCGCTGTACAGCCTCATAGATATTATCGCCAAAACTACTGACTGCAATCACCCGGCCACCATTGGTCACGAGTTGATTGTCTGTCAGCGTGGTGCCTGCGTGGAACAGCATGGAATCCTGAACCTTTTCCAGGCCGGTCATGGTTTTGCCTTTCTCGTAGGAACCCGGATAGCCGCCACTCACCATCATGACAGCAACACAGGTGCGTGGATCTTCTTCAATGGAGTAGCCTGCGAGCTTTCCGGTTGCAGCGGCCAGACATACTTTGGCAAAATCACCGCTGATGCGTGGCATCACAACCTCAGTTTCCGGGTCGCCCAACCGCACGTTGTACTCCAGCACATAGGGCTTGTCATTCACCACCATCAGCCCGATAAAAATGAAGCCACGGTAGGTGAGTCCTTCCTGCTGAATCCCGCGCACAGTGGGCTCCACGATCTCACGTTTTACGTTGGCCATGAATGCCTCATCGGCAAACGGAACGGGAGAGACTGCCCCCATACCGCCGGTATTCAGGCCAGTGTCTCCTTCGCCAATTCGCTTATAGTCTTTGGCAGAAGGGAGCAGGACATAATCGGTGCCGTCTGTCAGCACGAAAATGGAAATCTCGATGCCTTTGAGAAATTCCTCGATGATAACGGTATTGCCGGCTTCTCCGAATGAGGAGCCCGAGTGCATATCTTTGACCACCTCGCGAGCATGGCTGTGAGATTCACAAATCAACACACCCTTGCCCGCAGCCAGACCGCTGGCTTTCACCACGATGGGGAGCGGTTGCTGAGATACATAATCGAGGGCTTCCTGCAGCTGGTCGGATTCGAAAGAGGCATATCTGGCCGTCGGAATTCCGTATTTTTTCATAAATGCCTTGGAGTAGTCTTTGCTGCCTTCAAGCATCGCTCCATCTGCATGTGGTCCGAGAACCGTGATTCCCCGGTTGGTGAGAGCATTGGCGAGGCCGTCAACAAGGGGTTGCTCAGGACCTACGACCACAAGGTCGATGCGATGGTCCTGTACAAAAGCCTCAATCTGATTGTGATTGGCAGGATCAAGCGAAACATTGGTTCCTACTTCTGAGGTACCTGCATTGCCAGGGGCGATAAACACAGCCCCGCAGGAAAACGATTGGGAGAATTTCCAGGCCAGTGCATGCTCTCTGCCGCCCGTCCCGATTACCAAAATGTTCATGGCATCAAAGGTAGGGTTTTTTGGAGCTTTGGGGAATAGAAGGCTACTTCAACGGAAACCAAAGGATAAATGCTGTCTGGCCAGGCTCGCTCCGAAGCTGGATTGATCCATCAGACATAGGCATTTACTGTGAATCCCGGTTCTTGTCATCCCGGTAGATGAAATAGTACATGGGGTTTCTCACAAAATCTTTGGCGATCCCAAGAGCGATGACCGGAATGAATCTGAGGCTGATTCTCCGGGACTTCAAAGCGAGGTAGAGAGTGATGGAAAAGCTGACGACGAAATTGATCAAGCCAATGAGAAGCGCACCGAAAAAGGCCCAAAAAATGATGTCAATTGCCATCTGTTCCTTGACGATAGAAAACCCGATCTGGGCTGAACTAAAGGCAATGTGGCGAATGTCGATAGGGATATGAAGAATGCTACTAACCAGAAAGGCTGATCCCAGAAAGAAACCAAGGAAGATATTCCCGATGAGAGAGCCTGCATTCTTTTCGACAAAATATGCCAGACGGGCGCTCCGAAAAAACAGTGAACTATGACGGATCCGGTGGTAGATTTTTCCTTCGACGATTTTGTTGTCAATAAACCCTGATATCAGCCCGGATAGTGCCAAAAATACACCTGCAAGCGCGGCATAGAAGACCAGCTTAACGGTTGGCTGCACCTTGTCCATCAGGTATTCAGGCTTCACAGTTTTAGATAGGAAATCGATTTCCAGCCCGGTTAGCAGAAGCATGATCAGGCAGGCAAACAGGATCGCCATCAGAAAATTGCCAATGACAGAGATAAACTGGCTTCTGGCTACTTTCCGAACGAGGACCGTGATGCTTGCGATAGATATGCTGGTGGAGACTCGTTTCGCCACAATGTGTTCGGCAATGGTAGAAGCGGTCATCGCGGGCTGCTTCGTCGCGATGATTCCCCCTGCCTGCTTCACCAAAATGAAACACAGCGCATAATTGATGCTAAACAGACAAGCACTTCTCACATCTGTCAGCTGGAAAGAATCAAACAGGAGCTTGAAGAGCGCAAAAACAGAGATCATGCCTCCCCCCAGTAAAGACCTCCTGAAAAAACGCCAGTAGTCTTGTCTGTTTTCGGCTACATATTTTTCTCCTTTCTGGGAGGTATGATCGACAATTTCGATCGCGACCATATCAAAATGCCGACCGATGAATCGCCTGATGCTGTTCTTTTGTTTCAGATGCGCAGCAAAGTCCTCAAACAGATTTTCCCATAGGGGTTGGGCGTACAGATTTCCTTTCAGCCGAAGAAGCTGCTCAATCCGCTCGGCGTACTCCAGAATCCCCCGGGTAGTCACCGTGAAGTGGAAATTGGTCCCCATTTTGGTGCGATTCTGCCGAAGCTCATGAATCAGCTGCTTCACTCCTTTCAGCGATTCAATCACCTCCTGGGGTTGATTCTTCTCCTGATCTTCGGTTTTGTGTACCTTATCCAGCAGGGCTTCGAAAGGCTGGGCATCAAATCCAAGGGCTTTGTAGCGGGCCTTGATCGCGTTATCCAGACCAAAGGTGACGACTTTGGAGCAAAGGGCTTTGATGCTCAGATCCAGCTGACGAACGATCTGGTCGGTATGTTCTCCGTCATCGCCGACAAGGGATAACAAGTAGGGAATGGGGAGCTCCTTTGTCAGCAGGATGTATTCTACGGTATTTTCCTCTGGAAAAGGGGGAAGAACTTTCCTGAACAAACGGCTGATCAGACCAGAGCTGAACCCATATTCATCCATCAGAGAATATTTGGTGAAGAATGAGTAAAAGCTCAGGGGTCCTGTCTGCATCATTTGTGAGTTAAGGCGTATTGATGCAACTGCCGTTTCTCCAAGAGGTTTCAGCCCCCGGAAGGTTTAGCAGTGTTTTCCTGGCAATATAGGCCTGTTATCAGAAGTTTGCGCACCTCTTCAAAAGGTATTCAGGTATACATGCAGATTCCCGCCCAGTGCCATATTCAGCCGACCCCGAAGGTAGTCGGATGTTTATGTTTAAAGGCATATTTATCATCATAAGCTCCCTTCAGGATCGGGACGAATGCTGAAGGGAGCTCATTCACCCCAACCCTATCCGATCCACAATCCAGCCGCACAGGGGCTTTTTGAATCTGACTTCTCACTTCTCACAGCAAAGCGACAGCGGTCTCGCTTCTCAATACGCCAGATTCGGGCCGAGCCAGCGCTCAATGGCCTCGACGGGCATATTCTTACGCCGGGCCAGGCTTTCGTCCTGGTCCTTGGTGATTTTGCCGATGCCGAAGTAGCGGCTCTCTGGATGGGAGAAGTACAGCCCGCTCACCGACGCGGTGGGATACATGGCCAGCGACTCGGTGAGGGAGATGCCGGTATTTTCGGTCACCTGCAGCAACTGCCAGATGGCGGTCTTTTCGGTGTGGTCCGGGTTGGCCGGATAGCCGGGCGCAGGGCGGATGCCATCGTAGGCCTCGCGGATGAGTTCCTCATTCTTGAAGTTCTCTTCGGGGGCGTAGCCCCAGAATTCCTTGCGCACTCGCTCATGCAGATGCTCGGCGAAGGCCTCCGCCAACCGATCGGCCAGCGCCTTGAGCAGGATGCTGTTGTAGTCGTCGTGGTCAGCTTCGAACTCGGCGATCTTTTCCTCGATGCCGATGCCGGTGGTGACGGCGAAGGCACCGATGTGGTCGGGCAGACCCGTCTCCTTCGGGGCGACGAAGTCGCCCAGCGAGATGTTCGGAGCGCCCTTCTTGGCGGCCTGCTGCCGCGGATTGAAAAACTTCGCGATCACGGTCTCGCGGCTGTCGTCGGCGTACACCTCAATGTCGTCGTCGTCCACGCCGTTGGCGGGGAAGCAGCCCAGGACCGCCCGGGCGGTGAGCCACTTTTCCGCGATGATCTGCTCCAGCATGGTCTTGGCATCCCGGAAGAGCTTACGTGCTTCCTCCCCTTTTTCCGGATCATCGAGGATCTGAGGGTACTTGCCTTTCATCTCCCAGGTGTAGAAAAACGGCGTCCAGTCGATGTAATCGATCAGTTGTTCAAGGTCGTAGTCTTCGAGCACGTGCACCTCTTTGACCTGCGGTGCCGGGGCCACGCCCTTGTCCCAGTCGACCGGGTATTTGTTTTCGCGGGCCTGATCAAGGCGGAGGTAGTTTTTGGCAGATTGCCGCCTGGCATGCCCTTCGGCCATGGACACATATTCGCCCCGAACTTTCTCTGCATAGCCGATCCTGACCGACTCCTCCTCGCTCAGCAGATTCTGAGCAACCGGCACGGCCTTGGAAGCATCAATCACATGGACAATCGGCCCTGTATATTTGGGGTTGATTTTGACAGCCGTATGAATCCGTGACGTGGTCGCGCCCCCAATGAGCAGGGGCGTTTTCAGGCCGCGCTTTTCCATTTCATCGGCCACAGCCACCATTTCATCCAGGGAAGGCGTGATGAGGCCAGACAGACCAATAATATCGGCCCCCACTTCGGCAGCCGTATCGAGGATTTTTTCCATGGGTACCATGACCCCGAGGTCCACCACTTCATAACTGTTGCAGGCCAGCACGACGCCCACAATGTTTTTGCCGATGTCGTGCACGTCCCCTTTCACGGTGGCGAGCAGAATTTTGCCGTTGCCGGAGGTATCCTGCGCGGCTTCTTTTTCGGCTTCGAGGAAGGGCGTGAGGTAGGCCACCGCCTTTTTCATCACCCGGGCAGACTTGACCACCTGGGGCAGGAACATTTTCCCGGCGCCAAACAGGTCGCCCACCACATTCATGCCGTCCATGAGCGGGCCCTCGATCACGTGAAGCGGGCGGCTCAGCTGCTGCCGGGCTTCTTCGGTATCTTCTTCGATAAAATCGACAATGCCATTAACCAGGGCATGTTCCAGTCGCTTCTCGACGCCATTTTCGCGCCAGGAAAGATCCACGGTACGGGTTTTCCCGGCGGATTTCACCGTTTCGGCAAAGGTCACTAGGGAATCGGTGGATTCCTGGTTGCGGTTCATGACCACATCTTCCACCTTCTCACGAAGCTCTTCGGGCACTTCGTCGTACACCTGCAGCATGCCGGCATTCACGATGCCCATGTCCATGCCCGCGCCGATGGCGTGGTACAGGAACACCGCGTGGATGGCTTCGCGCACGGCGTTGTTTCCGCGGAATGAAAAGGATACGTTGGATACTCCGCCACTCACCAGTGCCCCGGGCAGATTCTCCTTGATCCAATGGGTGGCATTGATAAAATCTACCGCATAATTGTTGTGCTCTTCGATCCCGGTGGCAATGGCGAAGATATTGGGGTCGAAAATGATGTCCTGTGGGGGAAACCCGACTTCCTCAGTCAGGATCTTATAGGCCCGTTCGCAGATCTCAATTTTCCGCTCGTATGTGTCAGCCTGACCTTTCTCATCAAATGCCATCACCACAACGGCGGCCCCATATCTGCGGACCAGGCTGGCCTGCCGCTTGAATTCTTCCACGCCCTCTTTCATGGAGATGGAGTTCACCACTCCTTTGCCCTGGATGCACTGCAGACCGGCTTCGATCACCTCCCACTTCGAGGAGTCGATCATGATGGGTACGCGGGCAATATCGGGCTCGGCCGCCAGCAGGTTGAGGAACTTGACCATCGCCTCCTTGGAGTCCAGCATGCCCTCGTCCATGTTGATGTCGATGATCTGGGCGCCGCCCTCCACCTGCTGCCGGGCCACGGACAGAGCCTCGTCGTAGTGGCCTTCTTTGATCAGGCGGGCAAATCGTTTGGACCCGGTCACGTTGGTGCGCTCACCGACATTGACGAAGTTGGTATCTTCGGTAATGATGAGGGGCTCCAGCCCGGACAGCATGGGATAGGGGCTGGGGGCAGGCCGCTTGCGCGGCGGATACTCTGCCACCACCTCGGCAATGGCATTGATATGATCCGGCGTAGAGCCGCAGCAGCCGCCGATCACGTTCACGATCCCTTCCTCGAGGAAGGGGCGAATCAGTTCGGCCATGGCCTCAGGCGATTGATCGTACTCGCCAAACTCGTTGGGCAGGCCCGCGTTCGGGTAAGCGGTCACGTACATGGGGGCGATGCGCGACAGGTCCCGGATGTACTGACGCAGCTGCTTGGCGCCCAGGGCGCAGTTGAGCCCAATGCTGAGCAGGTCGCCGTGCGACATGGAAATATAGAAGGCCTCGGTCACCTGCCCGGAGAGGGTGCGGCCGCTGGCGTCGGTGATGGTGCCGGACACCATGATGGGCAGCTCCGGCAGGTTGCGCGCTTCTTTGAGCGTCTGGATGGCAAAGATGGCCGCCTTGGCATTGAGGGTGTCGAACACAGTCTCGATGAGCATCATGTCGGCGCCGCCGTCGAGTAGGCCCCGGGCCTGTTCGTGGTAGGCCGCTACCAGCTCGTCCCAGGTCACGGCGCGGTAGCCGGGGTCGTTCACGTCGGGCGACAGGGAGAGGGTACGGTTGGTGGGCCCCAGCGCCCCGGCGACGAAGCGCGGCTTCTCGGGATTGAGGGCGGTATATTCATCGGCGGCTTCACGCGCGATGCGCGCGGAGGCGAGGTTGAGCTCGTAGGCATAGTCCTGCAGCTGATAGTCCTCCTGCGCGATGGAAGTGGAGCTGAAGGTATTGGTCTCGATGATGTCGGACCCGGCCTCGAGGTATTGCTTGTGAATGGTCTTGAGGACCTCGGGCTGGGTTAGGGCCAGCACGTCGTTGTTGCCCTGCAGGGCGGTGGGATGATCGGCGAAGCGCTCGCCGCGGAAGTCTTCCTCGGAAAATTTATATCGTTGGATCATGGTGCCCATGGCGCCATCGAGCACCATGATGCGCTGGGCGAGGATGTCGTGAAAGCGGGATACAACGGACTGGGTAGCGATAGTTTGATTCATAGGATAGACATCGAAAGCCACCAGGGGCAGTGGCGCGTATAGCTTATGATAGGTCAGAACAAAGCTGAAGAACGATTGGAACAAAAATAAGTTCCGGCACGCAATAGTATAACATGCTGGGGGAAATATGCAAGGGGGATCAGGAGGCGAGGGCCAGCAGGTCGGGGACCGGGCGTTGTTGCCGTTGCCAGAATACATTTCCTACCCGCTGAATATGTTCCCGTAAGCCGGTATGGGAGAGCTGATGGTAGAGGGACAGATCAATGCGCTCGGGTAGATTCAGGTCATCCAAGGCTAGTTCCAGTTGGAACTTATCACTGAGGGTAGCCTTCGGTGCAATTAAGGTGAGATCGATATCGGATCCCACTTGCTCGGTTCCCATGGCCCGCGAACCATAGATCAAGGCACCTTCCAGCCAGGGCTGAGCGGCCAGCACCTGTACCAGACGTTGGTAGGCATGGGGAGCCAAACCGAAGGTGGGGCTGGGCATGGGTTATTCTATTTGGCGGCGCAGCTGCATCTGCTTGGAGAATGCAACAAACTGCGGGTGATACTGATCTACGATTTTTTCTGCAATGGCGTTGGCCGTGTCCTCATTATACGTATGCGAAGTCTCGTTGCGACTCTGGATCATCTCCATCCAGATCGGCCCGGCTGCAGCGGGTCCCAATAGCTGATTTCGGAAAGCCTCTCGCGTAGCATCTTTAGCGCCTGTGATCATGGTATTTCCCTGATCCTTGAAAAAGTCTTTCATCACTTTCCAGGCAAGTTCATGGGTAAATTCGAAGGCCTGGATGAAGCCCTGCTGCTCTAGCTCCGAAAGCGTCCGGGTTTTCGCCAGCGCCACGGCAGCGTCGAGCCTCTTCAAAGCTCGCTGATAGTTGTCAAATCGTTGAATCCAACGGATATCTGAAGTAGCCATGAGCGGTTTCGTTGCCTCAAGATAGCGATTTTTGGGGGAAGCATGAGTGACCTGGTATGCTCCCTCTCCTACCGGATTTTTTTGCAATAAAACGACCCAATCCTGTGTCCAAACATCCCTACGCAAGCATTGCGACTTGGGTATTCTGGCCAATGAGCCATAGGGCACAAATCCGC
>CAZLKP010000078.1:5912-14257 GCA_964560095.1 uncultured Bacteroidia bacterium | reverse complement strand
GGAGAGCCCGTAGTGTTACTGGTTCGGGCAGAATCAGGGCTGAATTATCAATGGGTCTGTAATGGCCGTCCGGTCAGTGGTGCTACGCAAGCGGCTTTTCGTGCTACCAGAGAAGGAACTTATCAGGTAATTGCATCAGTATCGGGCTGTGAGCGGATATCAGACCCTGTGGTTGTTACTGAGTGCGGAGAAAAACCTATGGTGCAGGGCACCTACTCCCCCGAACCCGTAGAATCGCCCCCTCTATCCGAACTTAATCTGGAAACAGATATCGATTATGGATTTTCTGGGGCGCCTTCCCGGTTGAAAGGGCGCAGAGTCAGATCCCAGAATGATGTAACCATTACTTCCACAAAGGCAACCATCTTTGTTTGGGACCATGGTGCAGTGGATTTGGATACCGTTTCCATTAACCTGAACGGGCAGTGGATTCTGGAAAACTATGGGCTTCAAAAGGAAGCGCTCCAAATCCCGGTCACACTTCAGCCCGGAAACAATTACCTCATGCTCTTTGCCCATAACCTCGGAACAACCCCTCCAAACACAGCTTCAGTCAAGGTAGATGATGGTGTTGTGCGTAAAACCATACAGCTCAGATCAAGCCTCAGAAACTGTGGCATGCTCAACATACAGGTAAAATGAGCGGATCGTCTATGCTAAAACAATTGCCGCCAATTGCCGTATATCGTATATGAAACATTCTCTCAAACAATCTCAATCAACACAAGTGTCATTTTCTTTTCAATCAGACCAGGCAGATACCATTGCTCAACAACTAAACCACCTTCTTGCTGAGTACCATCTGCATTATCAGAAACTTCGGAATTTCCATTGGAATGTGTACGGGCCTCAGTTTTTTGAATTACATGCTCAATTCGAAGCCTTGTACAATGCAGCTCGCATGTCAATTGATGAAGTTGCGGAGCGTATCCTGACGCTTCAGAAGCGTCCGGTATCCAATTTGTCAGACTACCTGTATATGGCTTCCATACAGGAAGATAAAGAAACCCTCCGCCCTAAAGATATGGTAGAGGCTATTTTGAAAGATTTCGATATCCTCATTTCAAGAATGGAAAAAACCATACAAGTGGCTGAAGATGTCAGTGATACTGGAACAGCAGACATGGTAACCGCATACCTCCGCGAAACCCAGAAATCTCACTGGATGTTCCGCGCATTCCTGCGGGAGTCCGTTCTTACCGAATAACTTTTTGAAGGGGAAAATGAGTCAGCGGGGTGTATTTGCCGCCGTGTTGATCCAACTCCGACTTCCACAAAGTAAGACGATCCACAATAAACGACCCGTCAATTTCCTCCTTTGGGAGCAAGATTGACGGGTCTGTGTCTTTAGGACGAAACCTCGCCACAGTGATATGCGGAACAGGAGACAGGCGCTGCTGTGGGAAAGGCATAATTTGTCCAAACCACTCCTGAGACTGAAGCACCAAATCTGTAAACTGGCGGTTTCGGTGATATTTCAACCAAATCATCCTGGCCCGGCGCCTGTCGGGGCCCCATGCCCAGGCTGACCTCCCAAGGGAAATCGGAGGAATTCTTCCATATCCCTGTCGGAACATATTGATCAGATTCTCAAGTGCGTCCAAGGGAACATTTCCCATGAACAAAACCGTGAGATGGAGCTTTTCCTCTGCAGTCCATCGAATCCAGGTATGCTCATTCCACTGGCTTTGAAGGAGTCTGGCTTTCCGAACACACCCTACTGGCGCCTCCGCTCCCACAAACAAACGAATGCCTTTGTGTTGCTGTACCATTGAAATATGATATCAAAAAATCGACAATTCTGATATACCAAAGTTCCATTAGGAACCCTTATATTAGGGAAAATAGGGAAAGGCGCATATGTCACTTCTCGCTTTGCCACAATTATTTGACATGTGCATCAAAATTTGCTATTATTGTTAGCAAATCACTAAGTTCGTAAATTGTGAATCCCCTTACACCATTCACCTTGCAAAATGCAGAAGTCGTCCCGCCATTAGGATCTCGCCAGCCGGTGCCGGGAACCTTCGCGAGCATCTGCCCTCCCGGGGATTTTTCTTGGAGCGAGAAGCAGCGCGAATGGGAGTCTTCAAGCCATGAATCGAGAATCAAGGTTTTGCAATTTCAGGGGCAATCATTTCTCCAACAAAAACCCAGGCTGGAAACCCTGCTGATTCCCCAAGATCTACAGATTGACCGGTGGGAAAGAAAAGAACGGGGCCATGGTCCTTATGAAGCACTAGAGTTGGCCTTTCGAAAAGAAACCCCTACCCTGCTCTCATCCTTGCCTGACATAACCTGTCACCGGGTTCTGGCTTTCGGAGATGAAACCTTTCTGATACTGTGCACAGCCAACTACTCTGCATCTCTGTCTATCCAACAGGAAGCGGAAATTCTGGCTTCCATACAGACCATTCAGTATCATACCGGAGGGATATTCGGACATTTTCCTGCCCATGCAAAGTTCGATATTGATCTGGCACCTCACAAACTGAACTGGGTGCCCAATCAATCAGTTAATCCCAACGGCCCCTTTCAGTTTCGGAGCCAACCAGAAGCGGGCCAGCAGCCGCTTCAGATTGTCATGGAAATCCACGAGGGCCTGCCTGAAAGCCCCGGCTCTACCCTGCAGGCTTTGTTCAGGCAAAACTTTTTCAGCTCCTATCAGGTCTTGGAAGTTCAGCCTATCCGCGTGGATGATATTCAGGGCTTCGAAGCATTCGCCATAGAGACTAATACCCAAAAGGAAAATAGCCGCCTGGAATACGTGGCCATTCTGCTTCTCAAAGATACTCACCTCAGCTACCACTGCATGGCACCGGATGACAGGATCACCCACTTGGCTACATTCCGACAATTGCTTCATTCCTTTCAACCACACAAATGAATGAGGTAGGAAAGAAGGGTTTTTGCCAAACAACAGTAGTGGTCTGTTCCAGCCTTCCTCCTGCCTGTCAAGCCCGATCCGTGGCACATGGCTCTGGCGCCCGTCCAGTCACTTGCTAATTCGGATTATTCAACCTTGATTTGTAGGAAATCAGGTTCCAAATATGCCTGTTATTATCAGCAAAAGTTTTCGGTTTGAGGCTGCACACTGGCTCCCGGGTATGCCAGAAGGCCACAAGTGCAGAAGGATGCACGGACATAGCTTCAAGATTAAGGTTCGTGTTCAAGGAATTACAGATCCTGATACCGGAATCCTGATGGATTTTGGGGACATTAAGCAGGTGGTAAAACCCTATATCGAGATGCTTGACCATTGGTGCATCAACGATGTAGGCGAAAGACTCGGCGAACCGCTGCTTCAAAACCCCACCAGTGAAAACCTTGCCGAATGGCTGTATCATGAGTTGGAAGGAAAATTAACAGGCCTGTTGAGCATCCTGGTTTATGAAACCTGCACCAGCGAATGTGAATACCGGCCCCAGTCTTCCTCATTCTGATCCGAATCAAAACCCGATTCCCCCTGTGATTACTGTAGCTATCGATGGATATGCCGGAACAGGCAAAAGCAGCACGGCAAAAGAAGTAGCCAGACAGTTAGGGTTCACCTATATCGATACAGGTGCCATGTATCGGGCTGTTACCCTTTACCTTCTGGAGCACGAAATCCCCCTCGAAGACAACACTGAGGCGCTACTAAAAGCCCTTTCCAACATCAACCTTAATTTCCGCGTAGGCAAGCAGGGGCTCTTACAAATACACCTGAACGGAACCTGCGCCGAACCACGCATCAGACATGCGGATGTGACAACAGCCGTCAGCCAGGTCGCTACACTCACGGCGGTACGACACAAGCTGGTAGAGCAGCAGCGTAGTATTGGGAAACATGGCGGCATTGTGATGGATGGAAGAGATATCGGAACCTATGTCTTTCCCGATGCCGAATTAAAAGTGTTTATGACAGCCTCCTTAGAAGTAAGAGCCAGAAGGCGGGAACGAGAGCTGGGCGAAAAACAGATTGGCATGCCGTTTTCTGAGATATTGAAAAACCTACGCCAGCGCGACTACATTGATTCACACCGGGATATGGGCCCCCTACGGCAGGCTCATGATGCTGTTGTCATTGATACCACCAATTTGTCTTTTTCTGACCAGGTTGAGATGGTAGTTTCTCTGGCGAAAACGGCAATGGAATCTTAACTTACCCCAGAACCACACCCTTTGAATCAACGCACTATGCACATCGAAATAGATCAACATTCCGGATTTTGCTTTGGTGTCGTCTATGCCATTGAAATGGCTGAAGACCATCTTAGGAAGTATGGGACGCTGTATTGCCTGGGCGATATTGTTCACAATGACAAGGAAGTAGAGCGCCTTGAGAATATGGGGCTTGAAATTATCAATCATGAGGATCTGGAAAATCTGCATGATACTACCGTGTTGATTCGCGCACATGGTGAACCCCCTTCAACCTACCAGGTTGCGATGGATAATAATCTGAAGCTTATCGACGCCTCCTGTCCGGTGGTGCTAAAACTGCAAAACAGAATCCGGCAGTCCCATGTCGGCGAGCGTACAATCGTGATCCTGGGAAAAAAAGGCCATGCAGAGGTCAACGGCCTTGTCGGTCAGACCGACCAAAAAGCCATGGTCATTTCCTCTGTGGAAGAGGTGGCCGATCTGGAGATCGAAGGCCCGGTTTCTTTGTTTAGCCAAACAACAAAAGGAACCAGGCTCCTCTATGAAGTCCAAAAAGCGATGGAGGAAAAGTTTGGACCGATTGATTTCAACGACACCATTTGCAGGCAAGTCAGCAACCGGGAGCCGGAACTACAGAAATTTTCTGCTCGCCACGATGTCATTGTGTTCGTTTCTGGCAAAAAAAGCTCCAATGGAAAAGCCCTGTTTGGAACCTGTCGATCTGTTAATCCAAACAGTTATTTCATATCAGGACCAGATGACCTGGAAAAAGGCTGGCTGAAGGGAGCAGGAAGCGTGGGAATCTGTGGAGCAACCTCTACGCCTATGTGGTTGATGGAGGAAGTCGCAGGTGCTATCCGGGATCTGGTGTGGGAAAAGGCATCTGCCTGATGCTAATCCTGTGGTTCCGTTATCCTGCAATGACCACACCCCGCTGGAGCAGTTCTGTTCCGATCTGTGTCTTGCGGTAAATGACCGGCTTAATCACCTCAAGTATCACCGGCGAGTCGGTATCGGCCTGTATGGTGACATCCAGGTCTGTCCTCGCCGGATCATACTTCTGTCCTTCAGGCGAATCTACCACTATTCCCTCCTCCCCCAGGATTTCAAAAAGTCGATTCCATTGTCTTCGAAGTTTTTGATCGGGATCCAGTCGATCAGACTTCCCCTTCAGTTGATGCAAGGTATTCACCAATTGGACAGATCCTGAGGTCGATATCATGTTTTTGGGTTGAATCTTGAAAGTTAACGGAGGAACAAACGTGCACACGAACAGATACAAATCTCTATTTTCGCTGCTTTCCTTTCCAGGAGGAGTTGGGTTACCTACTAATTGGCAAGGCTCTAATTGATTCCCATACCTTTCTGCAGGATTCATTTAGCCTCAAGTTCCTCGCTAGTCTCAGACAGAGACCCATTCGGCTTCAGTGCACCAAGACTCTATTTCCCAATCCATTCCTTAAACCTGGGTGTTTTGTCGATACTCAGCACCGCTTCCATATCTGGAGCCGGCACCAATTCTAGTTTCATGCGACTTTTGGAATACGGGTACATATGCTGTATTGCCGAGAACCCAACAATAAACTGCCGATTGATTCGGAAAAACCGACGAGGATCCAATAGTTCCTCCAGCTGTGTGAGTGTATAATCGACAAGATGGCGTCGGCCATCTCTGGTAATGAGAAACACATACTTTTGTTGACCGAAAAAATAAGCTACTTCCTCAATGGGTACTGAACGGATTTTCTCACCACTAGACACCATAAATCGCTCCTGATAGCTGGGGTCAGGTTGTTTTAGTGCCTCCACAATGGCTTTCACATCAATATCCGGCGTTTCGAGTTTCCTCTCCCTGAATTTCCCGAGGGCATGAATCAGTTCTTCCCTGTCCACTGGCTTAAGGAGGTAGTCCAGGCTATTGTGCTTGAATGCCTGAACGGCATATTGATCATATGCTGTGGTGAAAATGATGGGCATTTTCACTTGCACCTTTTCAAAGATGGAGAAGCTCAGGCCATCGGCAAGATGAATGTCCAAGAAAATCAAATCGGCCGTCTCAGAAGAAAGCCAGGCGACAGCATCTGTAATCGATTCAATCACCTCCACCACTTCGATGTCGTCTGCACATTCCCCCAGAAGTCTGGACAGACGCCTGGCAGCTGGTGGCTCGTCTTCAATCAGGAGGGCTCTGTACTTGGTCATGGTTGATGGGATTAATCTGGCAAAGAAATTTCCCCTGAAAATACAAAAGTTGCCGGTCCGGATAACCATATCTCTTCTTGAGGAGTCTCCATCAAGCTGACCTCCACCTCAAGACTTCCTCCTGGTGTATCAACTTTGACCTTACCAGATGGCAACTTCTGACGATGGAGGTAAGTATAGGCACAAGCTGTGACACCTGTCCCGCAGCTCAACGTTTCTGCCTCCACTCCCCTTTCGTAGGTTCGGACCCGGAGAATATCCCGGTCCAGGACATTGACAAAATTAACATTTGTCCCATCTGGTTGATAATGCGGGTCAAATCTGAGCCTAGAGCCCGTCGTATGAATATCCATATCATCCACTGGGTTGTCACTCCATACAACCAAATGAGGGGATCCAGTATCTACCCAATCTCGCTCCCTGGTTTCCCGCCGAAGTCCTTTCGGCCGAATCATTCTCAGCCTGACTCTTCCTGGTTCCCTGAATGCTTCATGAAAACCGTCTATTGCCTCGAAACAGGTTTTTTCCTGGATGGCACCGGCTTGAAAAGCGAACTCTACCAGACAACGGCCGCCGTTTCCGCACATGCTGCTTTCCCAACCATCTGCGTTAAAGTATTTCATATAGAAGTCCTCCCTCGGGTGAGGCATCAGCAGCATCAGTCCATCTGCACCGATCCCAAACCTCCGGTCACACAGCCGGGCGACACTTTCCTGGTTGAGAAAGTTGTGCCAGTACTCCTCCCTGTCATCGACAATGATGAAATCATTACCGGTACCCTGATACTTATTGAACGACATCCGAGGCATATTCCTCTGCATTGTATAGTCTGGCTTCCAGCCCCAGAATACCTTCAACCTCATTTTCCATCATTCTCTCTCCATCAAAGAACAAGCGAAAGGTATATTCCTCAGCAGGCAGGTCCAGATTCTGAATGGCAACATGCGAAAGAGTGAGATCGATTTCATTCTCAGCAGGTACGCCCAGGTCTTTCCCTCCATTCTTGAGAGGAATAGAAAAGTAAAAATCCTGGGTATTCTTCTGCCCATCTTCCAAGATGAGAAAAAGCGGAAGTTCACTCCTTCGAATCTGACTGTAGTAGGTCAAAGACAACTCCAAAACGTATGGCCCCGGGGCTATGAGTTCTGAGGTGTTCAATTTATATACGCAGGGGGTTTGGTAATAGAGGGTTTTGGTTTCCTCCAGCTCATCACAAGACTCGCTCCAGACCGGTGTAATGCCCCCGCACGACGAAATTATAATGGCCAGCAAACCAGACAGCAAAGGAGCCAGGCCAGAATGTGATTTTGCCGAAGGGTAAAGGTTCATGGACACATAGTCTTCGTTTCAATGCTTCATGAAGATAATACGAAGCACTGAAATACTCAAAAAACCTTTTACCCGGATCAGGCCCGGTTGTTAGTAAAGGGTACAGGTTCGTCGTCGAGTTCGATGGCTTTGGTAACGCCCATTTTCCCAAACTTCTCCACCCGCTTTTCGATCAGGTCTTCCACTTTTTGGGTGGAAAGCTCCTCTAAATCAGACAGAATACAGGTTTTCACTTGTTCGTAGGCCCACTGCGGATTTTTGTGAGCTCCGCCGAGCGGTTCTTCGACGATACCATCAATAATCCCAAGGCGAAGATTATCTTCGGCTGTTAATTTCAGGGCTTCGGCTGCCTGCTCTTTGTTTTCCCAGCTTCTCCAAAGAATTGAGGAGCAGGATTCTGGTGAAATAACTGAGTACCAAGTATTTTCCATCATGTGGACTCGGTCACCGATACCAATACCTAGAGCGCCTCCTGAAGCACCTTCTCCGATAACGATACAAATAATCGGCACCTTCAGGGCTGCCATTTCAAACAGATTTCTGGCAATCGCTTCTCCCTGCCCACGCTCCTCGGCTTCGAGCCCCGGATATGCACCCGGCGTATCAATAAGCGTGACAACAGGCATGTGAAACTTTTCAGCCATTTTCATTAGGCGGAGTGCCTTGCG
>CAZLKP010000078.1:0-5902 GCA_964560095.1 uncultured Bacteroidia bacterium | reverse complement strand
CTTGCGATAACCTTCGGGGTTGGACATCCCGAAGTTTCGGTACTGACGGAGCTTGGTCGTTCTTCCTTTTTGCTGACCAATGAACATCATGGAGCGATCGCCAATGCGGCCTATTCCGCCAATCATGGCTTTATCATCCCCGAAATTTCGGTCTCCAAAGAGCTCAATAAACTCATCTGTGATGGCTTGGAGATAATCCAGAGAATATGGTCGTTCAGGATGCCTAGAAATCTGGACCCGTTGCCAGCGCGATAGATTTTTATAGATATTGAACCGGAGGTCCTGTATTTTTTGTTGAAGCTCTGAGGTTGCAACTTCAAGTTCAACACCACTCTCCTCGCCGATCGCCTTCATTTCCTTGAGTCTGTTTTCCAGCTCAAAGATGGGCTTTTCGAAATCAAAAATGTTGTTTGACAGCATAAGTATCCCTTATTGCAAGTATAAAGATACAATTTTTTTCAATCCGTGAGCAGGATCAAAGGGGAATAGCTACAAAAAAAGGCAACCACCAGGCTACCTTTCCCCTTAAAAAAAATCCTATGATAGGCCCCTAGCGGTTTTCTAGAGGCACAAAGTCTCGTGAAGAAGGGCCTGTATAGATCTGCCTTGGGCGCCCAATAGGCTCATTGTTGTCGCGCATCTCCTTCCACTGAGCGATCCACCCCGGAAGACGTCCAAGCGCAAACATCACAGTAAACATCTCGACCGGAATCCCCAGGGCTTTGTAGATGATTCCAGAATAGAAATCGACGTTAGGGAAGAGCTTGCGATCGACGAAGTACGGATCAGCGAGTGCCTCTTTCTCAAGTCCTTTGGCAATATCAACAATGGGGTCATCAAGATTCAACGCATCCAGAACCTGGTCCACGTATTTCTTGATCACTTTCGCCCTTGGGTCATAATTCTTGTACACCCTGTGACCAAATCCCATAAGCCGAAACGAATCAGATTTGTCTTTGGCGCGTACGATGTATGTTTCCACATCGCCATTGTCATCCATGATTTTTTGAAGCATCTCCAGCACTGCCTGATTGGCGCCTCCATGCAAGGGTCCCCAGAGAGCATTAGATCCAGCAGCCACAGCGGCAAACAAATTGACACGTGAGCTCCCCACAAATCTCACCGCGGAAGCAGAACAGTTTTGCTCATGATCAGCGTGGAGAATCAACAGTCTGTCCAGGGCATCAGCTACCGTTTTATCCACCTGTCCAAACATCATGTGGAGGAAATTCTGGACATACCCTAGGGAGGGATCCGATTCAATATAGGGCAGCTTTTCTTTTCTGCGATAAATGGCTGCTACCAGCTCTGGCATATTGGCCAAGAGGCGATACATGGTTTTCCATTTTGTTTCCTCATCTTTCCATGAATCGTAAGAATCGGTATAAAAGCCGGAAAGAGCATTCAGAGCAACTCCCAGCATACCCATGGGATGGGTACCATCGGGCAGGGAATCAAGCACGGCTTTGAGGCCCTTTGGCAGTCCACGGTGTTCAAACAGGTCACTGCGAAACTGGTCCAATTCAGATTCTGTAGGAAGTTCTCCCTTCAACAGAAGATGAATCACCTCGATAAACGAGGACTGACTGGCCAGATCTTCGATTGCGTACCCACGATGCTGAAGTACCCCCTTCTCTCCATCAATGAACGTGATGGTGGATTCTGTCGATCCGGTGTTCTTGAAGCCTACGTCAAGTGTGATATATTTGGTAGAGCTGCGAAGTTTCCCTATCAGGATTCCCCTTTCATTGTAGGTGCCTGTGACCACGGGAAATTCACTGGATTGACCATTAATATGTATGTCGGCGGTCTCGTTGAGCTCGGTTGCTTGTGACATTGAGATCTATGGTTAATAGTAAGCGATAATTGTCAATCAATTATGGAAAAAGCAGAAGCAAAATCAGAAAATACGCTACCGGCGAAGATTCGCTAAATAAGGAAAAATCCGCCTATTTTCCTAGCAAATGAATCAGCCGAAAGCATCCATTTCATCCAGGGCTTTGGCGAATCCCCCATTCAAAATCGGAAACCGGCACCAGGTCTTTGGGTCCAGATTGGCATCGTCCAGATGGAAGGAAGGGGCATATCGCTCCCGCTTCCATTGATTGCGTGCCCATAAATTAAAGAAACGGCGAATGTAGCGTTTAAGTTCCGGATCGGGATAAGATCCACGAAGAGTAATAAACACTTCAATAGGTGATTTATAGTCTCGGATGGCTGCCTTTTCAATATCATCCAGTATGTCATAAGGCATGAGGTCGCCTTCGTCGGTCTGAGTTCGATCCGTTGGGCGGAGCTCAGCCATTGGTTTCAGGGCATTGACATAGCTCAACCCCGGAACAGGGAGCGCCTCTTCTGCCCAACGCAACCAGTCCAGCAAGCTGTCCTTATCCATGCCGCCAAGCGGCGCCAGGCCGCCGGAGGTATCACCATCCATGGTCGCATAACCCACCGCAGCTTCACTCCGGTTGCTGGTCGTGATCAGTAAGGCCCGATGAATATTGGCCAGCATCCAGATACCGGGGGATCTCAGACGGGCCTGTATATTCTGTAGAGCGAGATCGTCTTGCTCCCAGGTGAGTGCCCGCCCCAGAGACGATTCTGCCAGTTGGAGATAATCCTGGTGAAGATTTTCTACTTCCCATTGATGAAACACAGCTCCTACATCCAGCGCAAGTTCGCGGGCACTTTCCAGCGTGGCTTCTCCACTGTTTGCTGTGGCCTGGTACACGCAGGTGAGTAATTGTTTCACCAGCGGCTGCTCGGGATCCAGGCCAGCGTAGGCCAAGCGCTCCACCAAGCGCTCTTTGCCTAATTCTTCTTCTGCACGCTGAATGGCCTTTGCGCACAGCACGGCACAAGCTGAAGAATCTGCGCCACCAGACAATGACAGCACAAACCCTCTGCTGTAGGATTTTCGCATGTAATCAAATAGTGCCAGGGTCTCGGCATAATAAAACTCCTCGTGCTTGGACTCGATCTGCGGATAAATACCAGGAGATGCCTGCGGCTCCAGTGGTTCATACAGACCCTCTGCACGGATTATGTGATGTGGAATCTGTGGCTCAAAATTGAATGACTTTTTGCGGGCCAGCCGGGGCTTGTCCACATCCACCACCACCGGCATCACCTGGTGATCGGTCAGGGAAAATCGCCGGTTGCGGGCCAGTAACTCTCCACTTTGTGCCAGTAATATTTCCCCGTCATAAATGATGCGACCGGCTTCATTACCAAGCATATTGGAATAGACGTAGGTGCAGAGAAAAGCACGGGACGCTTCCCGGACCAGCATTTCCCTTACACGAGTTTTTCCAAACGCAAAATTGGAGGCACTCGGATTCAGAATAACGTCCACATTGTTGACGTAGTGGCGGGTGGCCGGGCGGATCCCATTCCAGGCGTCTTCACAGATTTCAAACCCGATTCGAACCCCGTCAATTTCGAAGATCAAATCACCAAAGGGAATGTTTTCTTCCTGCCAACGATATTCCACAATGGTATTTTCCTGCCAGGGCTTAAACCAACGCGGCTCATAATAAATCCCATCTCCTGCCAGCTCCTGCTTGGCTACAAACCCAAGAACCCGGGTATCGTGAATCAATGCCACTACGTTGAACATGGAGTTCTCCATACTCATTGGCAATCCGACAGACACTGTCATGCCTTTGGTTTCCGGAAGAATCATCCCCAACGATTCCAGGGAATCTTCGGCTACATACCGGCTGTAGAATGTGTCCTCGCAACCATATCCGCTGATGGCCAACTCGGGCAGACACAGCAACTGGACACCCTGGTCTGATGCGTCATGGATAGCTGCGACAATGCGCTCCCTGTTTCCGGCAAAGTCTAGGGGAATTTGGTTCAGGCAGGCACCGGCAACTCGGATATATTTCATATAGGAAACTAATTTAACGTACTCAACCCTCCTCAGGGATGGAATGTTACGGACAAAGAGTCACGAAGTCCAGACAAGGATTAGCCATTGCTGGTGGCTGAGATTACGCTCAAATGTCAGGAAAAATGCAATATTGGACCTTTTCTGCGTTCAAATAACAAGGATGAATTCGTTATTTGCCCCCTGATGCAATCATTTGTTATGAGAAGATTGATATTGGCTTCGATTTCGCTGATTCTTTTCCTCAGTTCTTGCACCAAAGAACTGGAGCAGCACAACCGACGTCTTCAAACCCAGGTAGATACACTGGAAGTTGAGATTCAGACCCTCAAAGAAGAAAATAACCAGTTGAGATTGGCCCTAGGTAGCCGCCCCGAAGTAGGCTTCGAAGTTCAGATTGGTGCTTTCGAAAATTTCAATGTGAAAGCCTACGAATCAGAACTTTTTCGACTGAGGGAGGTAAACGAAGGTGGCGTATCCAAATATGTACTGGGCACGTTTATTCGATTTGAAGATGCGGAAGCCTTCCTCAAAGACGTCAGAAAAATGGGGGTTAGCGATGCGTTTATTGTCGGTATTGTGGGTGGGGAAAGGGCCACGGTTGCTGAAGCCCTGGAAGCCGCCCAAATGGCCTATGGCTACTGATCTTCAGCAGGCGAAAATTCGGGCAAGATGACTTGATAAATGGTGAGGTTGTCCTGTTCCAGTAGACGAAGAAGCCTCCGATCATCTGCCCTAGTTGATATTGATTTTCTCCCTGAAACCAACAACAGATCACCACTCCTAACGTGAAACATCGCCCCAGATATGCCGGAAACATATTGCACTGCTTCACTGTGCCAGTCAGCCATAAGCCGGATTCGCTGGCTCCCCTCTCCAACCAACCATAGTTTCTTCCCTGGTGGTGCATTCTTCAGAACACTGGCAAGGTCGCCCTCTTTTGTGACTTCTTTCATCCCTGGCAAAAAGTGATACACGTGTACAACATTGGCTCCAACGATTACCAGAATCCATATCCAGCTGATCATTGGTGCAACCCTGGATGACCAACGAATGAATATGACGGCGAAGAACGAGACGAACCCGATAATGGGTGCAAGGTACCAATTCAACAAAGTCGAAGAGAAAGAAAATAACCCGATCATGAAGGCGACCTGGAGTAGGAATAACAAGATCATTGGCTCCTTCCTCCTGCTTGACTTCCCGAGTGACAAAAGCATTCCAGCCACTGCCACATACAGCCAGACCGACATCCGCACATCCAACATTGATACAATTGTAGCCTTTCCCGTAGGCTGATTCCTATCGGTTCCTTCTACTCCTTCCTCTCCCGCTCTTTGTAAAAAATCATATTGGATCATTCTATCCCAGGCATTATCCCCAGGTAACTCATCTTGCAGAAAGGTGTGTCCATGGAGCTGAATCATCGTAAACCAGGATAAAACTGCAAATAATGGTATCAAAAGAGCCAGGTAAAAAGGAGGAGAAGCCAATCGTTTTAGACGATACCTATCCACAAGGAGATACACCACAAATCCCGGGACAAACAAAAAACCCAGAAATGATTTGGCGTAAAACCCAATGGCAATGCCGAACGCAGCCATATATGCCTGGTAATTCCTCCCGGTCTCCAGGTACAGATGTCCAAAGAACCCACACATCGTGAGCCCAAGCACAAGTATGGAATCGGCATCGCCTGTCAGCCCAACATGATGGCCATACCAGCCGTTAACTGAAGTCAGGACTACAACTAGTGTCAATGCTATTTTCCAGTTTTCAAAGCGCTGGACCCATAGAAATAACAAAAGAGTTGCGATAAAAATGGCTAACACTGAAGGAAGACGGAGAGCTATTCGATTGTAACCAAATAACCGATAACTGCCGGTAATCAACCACTTGGTCAGAGGAGGCTTTACGTTCCAAACATCCGGCTCACCTGCATAGTAGGCATTCACCCAGTCCCCTGTTTGGATCATCCAATAAGCATTTTCCCCAAATCTACTCTCA
>CAZLKP010000077.1:5185-14304 GCA_964560095.1 uncultured Bacteroidia bacterium | reverse complement strand
TGGAGGTCGGGAAGGACAAGGAGTGAGGGAAAACGCCACCAGGATTAATGTGGCTCTATTTTTGAGCTAAAAATTCTCCTAATCATTCAACAACATCTCCCGATACTTCTCAAACTCGGCTTCACGCTCCAGGCTCACACTGGGATATTCCATGTCTAACTGGTGCAGCTGGTCCAGCACCGCCTGGGCCACCATCAGGCGCATGTTTTTTTTGTCATCAGCCGGGATGACGTACCAGGGAGCCTCGGGGGTAGCAGTTGCGTTGATCGCCTTTTCATAAGCGTCCATATATTGATCCCAGTAGCCGCGCTCTTTCACATCTCCTTCAGAAAACTTCCAGTTTTTGGAGGGGGTGTTGAGTCGGTCGAGGAAGCGATCCCGCTGCTCATCCCGTGACAGGTTGAGGAAAAACTTGACCACCCGGGTGCCATTGCGATACAGGTAGTGTTCAAAGTTTCGGATATGCTCCAACCGTTGTGTCCAGACGTCCGAAATCGGGTCTGTCAATTCACTTGGAATCCGCTGGCCCTGGGTCAGAATCTGGTCGTGGACCCGCACCACGAGCACTTCTTCGTAATAGGAGCGATTGAAGATGCCGATTTTGCCCCTTTGGGGCAAGCATTTGGTGGTGCGCCACATAAAGTCGTGGTCCAGCTCTTCGTTGCTGGGGCGCTTGAAGGCATGCACTACCACCCCATGAGGATTGACGCCTGACATAACCCGCCGGATCGTGCCGTCTTTTCCGGCGGCATCCATCGCCTGGAAGATCAGCAGCAGGCTGTAGCGGTCATGGGCATACATGATGTTTTGGAGGTCGTCGATTTCATCCTGGAAATCGTCGAGCAGGTCTTTGTATGTCTCCTTGTCTTCGTATACATCCTCTATTTTGTTGGGCATCTCCCGGATGCTCATGGGTCGGCCTCCATCAAACAGGAAGCGGTCGATATCAATCTGCTTTTTTCTCATGCACAAAAAATAGGAGATTCTTCATCTAAGACCAAGATCCACAAGATTTCGGAGAAAGATTTTGCGTTTAGTCTTTTTTTCGTAAAATTCAACATAACAATTTCGAACACGGGGAAGTTATATTTCGACAACTTTCAGTAATGCTGAAGTAGCAAATGTTGATTGTTACATATCAGTTCTTTTAATTAGGACAAATTTCTTAGCGCCCGCTATGGCAGTTAACACATTGATATTCGTGAGTTGGCATTTGTTGATTGTTTTTGCCAAGCGGGTAAACAAAAATCATTACCCACTTTTCATTAATTGCTCGCATTATGGATCTTTTTAATCATTTCGGCACATTGCTTGCCGAACAACTCGAAGCCGGTGACGCTGTAGGCTTTACCTTCTTCACTGGTTACATGGCGATGTTTGCTGCTTCTGTTTTCTTTTTCTTTGAAAGAGGTCGTGTAAGTAGCAAATGGCAGACTTCGCTCCTCGTTTCAGGGCTGATCACCATGATCGCCGCGGTACACTATTTCTACATGCGTGATTACTACCTGGAAACAGGAAGTTCTCCCACGGAGTTCCGTTACATCGACTGGACACTCACTGTGCCACTGATGTGTGTGGAGTTCTATTTGTTGATCAAGCCTTATGGAGGGAAAATTCAGACCATGTGGGCGTTGATCCTTGCTGCCGTTGTGATGCTTGTGACTGGTTACATTGGCGAAGCCCTTGATCCCGATAACACCATTCTGTGGGGTGTTGCCTCAACCCTCGGATATCTTTACATCGTGTATGAAGCCACGATGGGTTCTGTGAAGAAGGTTGCCGATGCTTCTGACAATCCAAACGTTGTTACTGCTGTACGTTTGCTCCGGAACTTCGTGATTATAGGTTGGGCGATCTACCCAATTGGTTACATGACCATGGAAGGGAACCTCCTTGCTGGTATGTTTGACCTTGATCTGATCTACAACATCGGTGACGCTGTGAACAAAATTGGATTCGGTCTGGTAGTTTATTCTGTAGCTATCAAGTCTTCAACAAGAGAAACCGCCTGATAGCCGGGCAGAGAGACTCAAACTTCATTTTTACAGGCTGTCCGTGATGCCACATGCTGACCGGGCAGCCTTTTTTTTACCCCTTGCCTGCCGATTGATGACGACTACTCACTACGACTACATCATTGCTGGAGCAGGGTGCGCAGGGTTAGGCCTTGTCTGGAAATGTCTCACCGGGCCCCTTCGCCACAAGCGAATCTTGATCCTGGATCCCGATGCGAAACAGCGCGACGACCGCACCTGGTGCTTCTGGGATACCACACAGCCGGATCTCCCCTGTGAGCCTAACCATGTCTGGGATCATATCGCCATCCATACTCACCAGGCATCTCATGTACACCCGATTGCTCCATACGTCTATTACCATCTCAGCGGAAAGGCCTACTATGATGCGATCCATACCTTGATTGAGGAAGCTCCTAACGTAGTGTGGAAGCACGAGTCGGTGTTGGATATTCATTCGGAAGAATCTAGCGCACGTGTACTGACAACTGGCGGAACCTACCAGGGTTCCTGGATATTCAGCAGCTTGCCCGACCCAGTGGGCGAGGCAATGCCGCAGGAGCACATGCTTCAGCATTTCCTGGGCTACTTTGTTGAAACTGAATATGACGCATTTGATGTGTCCCAGGTGCAAATGATGGATTTTCGGGTGGAGCATGAATCAGACGTCCGGTTTTTTTATGTGCTGCCGTTTTCTCCGCGGAAGGCTCTGGTGGAGTTTACTGTTTTCTCGAAAGAGCCCTGGGAGCATGGGGATTACCTGCCATTTATGGATCAATATCTCTCTAGGTTGACGAATTCCGGGAGTGGTGCCATTCATGTAGAGCGGCAGGAGCGGGGCGTTATCCCGATGAGTTGCCGACCGACGAGCATCTGGCGACAGCCTCGGGTGATGAATCTGGGCCTGGCTGGTGGGGCTGCCCTTCCCGGCACCGGATATGCATTTCAATTTATCCAGCGGAGAAATCAGCAAATCGTCGAAACACTTCATACACAAGGGTATCCACTGGTATCACCCCATCATAAAAATAGACACGGGTTTTATGATGCCCTGCTGCTGCGGGTGATGGGCGCACAATCAGGACGTATGCCAGGGATTTTCCAGGGATTGTTCCGTAAGCATCCGGTTCACAGGGTGTTGGCTTTTTTGTCTGAGGAAACGAATCTTTGGCAGGAGATCCGAATTCTGGGGAGCTTGCCCTGGCCCCCATTTCTCAGGGCACTCGCCCGCAAAATGTTTTTCCTGCCACAGCCAGCCAAAGCTTCCCCTACACCCTCACAAGGCCACGTTTCCCAACCAGCGCTCTATGCTCATCGCCAATCCTAAGCTGTTTCGAGGTGTTTTTCTGGGAAGTCTGCTGTTCCTGATCCCGGCATTACTCGGGGTGGATCTGCCCCAGGGCTGGCTACTGGGGATCTTTGTGGCGATGATGCTGGTAACTGGGATTCCCCACGGGGCGACTGACCATGTGATTCATGCTTATTTGCAAGGAGGTGGGCAACAACAGGTGAATTGGGGGCGGTTTTTATCTTCCTATCTACTCCTGATGCTGGTGTACGGGCTGGGATGGTATTTCTTCCCAGGACCGAGCTTGCTACTGTTTCTGGGAATCTCTGTGTATCATTTCGGGCAGTCTCAGGAGCTCTACATTCGCTGGCCCAACGGTAGCTGGAAAAAGCGAATACTGGCAACTGCTTGGGGGATATTGGTGCTAGGGAGCCTCCTGCTGATGCACATCGGTGAAGTAGGGGAGGTGCTGAGCCCGATCGTTCAGGTGCCGGAGATGCTGCTGCAGGCGGATGGAAAGGATCTGCTCATATGGCTGGCTGCTCCTGCGTCTACGGTGGCTGGCTTATGGGGGCTCTCACTCCACAAGCGGGCCATGAACATCCCTGAGCTTATCAGAGAAATTCTCTGTCTTGGCCTATTGATGGCTGTGTTTTATTTCGGAGGTCTCTGGTTGGGATTTGCTCTGTATTTTGGCGTGTGGCATTCGCTGAGCTCCATGCTGGCCGAAATCGAAGAATTCAGACGATCACGGACATTTAGTTGGAGGCACTTCTTCCTAGAAGCGCTGCCATTCACCCTGATCAGTATTGCGGGCGTGGGGCTGCTGATGTTGTTGCCGCTGATCTGGGGAGACAATGTGCCGATGGTGCTCTTGTTTTTCATTGCCATCTCGGTGCTTACCCTGCCACACACGATGTATATGGATCAGTTTTACCGGCAGTTTCCACCCCATAGGCTGATGGAAGAACAATCTGTGGAAACCTGAGCCATTTTTCATTAAAATCTGTATCTTCCAAATATGAAAGCGCCCATGGACATCGTCGCAAAGACATATTACGACTCGCCCATTGGGACCGTAGAGATTGCGGCCACGGAAGTTGGTGTCCGGTATCTGAAGTTTGTCGATTATCCCACCTACGAGATTGATCCCGGCAACGACAACCTGATTCAGTGCATTGAGCAGCTAGACGAATATTTCGCTGGAGAACGGCCTGCTTTCAATTTATTTCTGGACATCCAAGGCACGGAGTTTCAGATGCGGGTGTGGCGTGAACTGCAGAGTATCCCGCTGGGGACCACGCGTACCTACCTGGAGGTTGCCAAACTGATCGGCTCTCCAGATGCTGTTCGGGCTGTGGGTGCTGCCTGTGCCCGCAATGCTCACTGGCTGCTGGTGCCCTGTCACCGCGTGCTGAGCAGTGATGGGAAGCTCACCGGGTACGCTGGCGGTCTTCGTCGCAAGCGCTGGTTGCTGGAGCATGAGTGGGGCGTGCTTCATGGCCGCCAGGCAGAATTGTTCTGAGTGGTTTCCAGCCGTTTTTACCTCAGGACACGATCGTGCCTGTTCAGGGGAGCAAATCCCGCACGGCAAGCGTTTGATCCATGTTGGGTAATGGAATCTGCTCATGTTCCAAAAACAATTCCATGGACTTGTACAAGGTGCTGGTGGGATTCCGGTACACTTCGATGCGTCTTTCGGGCAAATTGACAATCCAGTATTCCGGGATTCCGGCCTCGGCGTAAATGGGGCCTTTGACCTCGCGGTCAACTTCCAGTGAACTATCCGCAACTTCTATCAGAAGCAAAATTTCCTGTGGGCCAGGGTGAGCAGATGCATAAAAATCAGCCCGAGGAACCAATAAGGCAATATCGGGCTCGGGTTCAGACCCGGCACCGGCCTGGATAGGATTTTGAGAACTGATCAATGCCAACTCCCCATAAGCTTGTCCAAGAAATTCCTCTAATCTTCGGACAGAGGCTGCGTGATGACTACCAATAGGACTCATTTCGACAATTTCACCATTAAGCAGTTCCAGTCGGTCGTCTTCATGGAAAAAACCTGCATCAATCAGGGTTCTCCATGCTTCGGTGCTCAGACCTCTGGTTTTGAATTTGACAGACATCGGCTCTCTTTGTTTGTTGCCCTAATATACGCAGGAAATCGGGAAGGGGTGTGAGAACCGAGACTGCTGCCCCTCGGCTCCGCTCGGGGATCAGCTGTGAGAAGCGAGACCGGAGCATCCCCCTGAAGCGTTGGATTGTGTGCTTGAGAGGGTCGCTGATCCGCCTTAGGAGGAGGACACAGGGGGTGAAAGAGAGCCGAGAAGGGAGACTGAAACGTGTATGTCCCAGGCATATCTTTTGACTTTCTCAGGGCTAAATCTATCAGTGGAAGTCAAATGATAACCTGTTTTTTTTTTGAGCTAATCCATATTTAGGATTCAGTACCCAGAATTTTTCATTTCACTACATCTTTTACCGCTTTGATGCGGTTAAGCCAGGTCAGCGGGATGAAAAAGAGCAAGCCTAGCATCACAAGTCCAATCACAATCAGTGTGGATTTCTTGTTGTGCCACAGCCATTCCCATCGGACGGGGCTTCTGCTGGTGAATTTCAGACCAGTTTGAACATCAGTGACGGTACCCTCAAGAAAAAAGCGGATCCCTTCCTCCGAAAACTGTAGCGATGTGATGGCCAGGGGTTCATCAGCCAGGATCGCGAGTTGATCTGGACTGCTTACCTTAATTACTGGCTCCATGGCATTCTCTTCGTCGGACTCGACGAGCCAGATTTCCCCCCTCAATACGCTTGAGATCAGTTTATTGTCCTGGTCTTTGTTGAGTCTTAGATCTGACACCTCAAGGTCAGAAGCAGAAAGCAGTACAGGTTCATTGTGTTTGAAGGCGAGAATAGATTGGTGTGGAATTCCTTTTACCTGGATTTCCTTGCCCGAATTGGGAAACAGGGCAGTCAATTCGCCAGGATCAATGAAGGACTCTACACCGGGAAAAGAAGACAGTTCCAGGTAATCACCTTCGATCCGTACCGAATCCTGGTAGGATAGACTAAACAAGCTCGCCTCTTCTTTTCGCACCTGCATCAAAAAACTTGTTAAATTTTTCTCTGAAGGCCGCTGTAGGAGCACCTCGGAGCCTCGGCTGGGTTTGATCTTGTCTAACCCGACATGATACATTCTCAATTCCGGATCTGCTCCTGGAATGTCCATGGGACGAATTTTCAGCACCGCGCCATCTGCCGGGGCCGGGAGATGATCTGAGCCTATTACGACCTCTTCCGCCGGTAAGCTCACCTCTGAAAAATATTGGATTCCCACCCGATCCAGTGACGTTTCCGGTAAAAAAGAAGTTCCGTTTTCGTAGGTGAAGGTCATTTGATCCACCAAAAGATCGGCTTCGATCCTGAAACTACTTTGCTGGCCAAGAAGCCACCAAGCTACGCTACCAGCTATTAGCAGATAGACTCCGGCCCCAACCAGCCATCTGTATCGGCGGTTTTGCTTTTTTAGTCCCGCGTTCTGCAGCTCCAGCTCTTCGCGTCTGTTAAGTTCAATCTGCTGGTGTTCAGGGATGGCATTGGCAATGTCAAGGAGCGCTTTACGGATTCTATTTTGCTCCAACTGCCGATCACTTTCCGAGATGGTTCCCTCCTTCTCCGCACCGCCGTTGTTGGCGAGTCTGGCAGAGAGCAACACTGCGGTATTTCGCCATTCGCTTTCCTGAGGCAGGTGATGAAGCAGCAAATCTATGACGTCTTTCAGGTTCCCGGCCTGGATCAATTGGATGCATACCTGCTTGAGTGAAGTCATGGCTGGGTTAGTTGCCGTGGTGATAGAACGTAAAGGATTCACTTATTGGCCCCTGAGCATTTTCTTTCGTCAGTTCCACCTCTACGGTGTACCAGCCTTCACTGGTCAGCTTAGCAGTTGGAATGACCACGGCAATGGCGATGCCTCCAGATCCGCCTCTCAGGCTTTTTTCATACACCATGCGGGAACCCACTGCTTGTTCACCCTGATGCACGGTGAATCTACCACTTTCCACATTCCGACCGATTGCCAAACGCGCAACATAGTATCCGGATTTTTGTGGGCTGGAGGTCTGCGAGGCAAAGACAGGAGCAAATCTGTTAAGATCGGGGTCGCCCAAGTGGACCAAAACCCCAAGGTTCCGATCAGTCACAGGCCCATCATCCAGACGGTCATCTACGGGCCAGGGGCCGAACATGGCCCAGCCTGAGCGAGCATCAGTTTCCCTGGACTCGCACCAGTAATATTTCCCCTTTTTGAGTTCTTCCG
The DNA here is from genome assembly GCA_964560095.1 of uncultured Bacteroidia bacterium. GTDB lineage: Bacteria > Bacteroidota > Bacteroidia > J057 > J057 > JANQTF01. The sequence continues at coordinate 6,683 of CAZLKP010000077.1, read as the reverse complement.
CTTTCATCCAGTAACGACCCGACTCTGGCAGGAAAAAGTGTAAAAATAACTCTTGATCCTCTCCAAACTCGTACCTGGGGGCATATCCGACCAGAGAGAGCAGCTTGATTGGGCCCACGCTTACTGGTTCGGAGTAATAGCCTTCAAAGCGGTTGCCGCGGTCGTTTTCCTCGTACCAACTGGCACTCCTGGGACGATTCTGAGCCAGGGTGAGGCTGGGATCAAGCACGATCAGGGCCAGAAGAAACATCATTCGGTACATGGCAGTGAAAGGAGTGACGTGGTTGAAGAGGGGGGAACATGAAGGTATATGTGGTGGCCAAACACTGGCCAACCTTTTTTCCAGGCTATTCCCACAGCATGTCTGTTACCCATTCGCGGAAGGTTGATGGTTTCAGAATGCGGGATAGTAATGAATCGATTACGAATATATGGAAGGAAGGGTTATTAAATACTCTCAAATATTTCATGAGATAAAACTATAGGGATTCCCATTTGCCATAATTTGTGTTGGTATTCACATATATGTCTATCCCACTCCAATATATCTGTTTCTCAACCTATATATCAGCTCGTCGGATTATTACAAACAGGTGGATATATAACGACGTGGATCTGCTATTTTTCCAGCGCGACTGTTCACCCCCCAGCCCCCCTCTCCAACTCCTCAGGCAACCGTACAGGGGGGGTTGGCATCTCTGTGGATCCGATCAAACCTTTTCACAAGGAAGAGCTGCTTGTGCGGCTGGAAAAGCTGGTGGAGCTACGGAAAGCCATTCAAGCGAGGAATCCCAGTACTTCCAGTATTTCAACCGCGGTCAACACGCAGAAAGAGCCCAGTCTGGATGACCTATTTCTTCAAAAGTTGATCCACCTCGTGGAAGAGCGCATGGACGACCCGCAATTGGGCGTTGCAGAACTTTGCCGGGCAGTGAGCCTAAGCAATACCCAGGTCAACCGGAAGTTGAAGGCGCTGACTGGCAAAACACCCGGCCATTTTATCCGTTCGATCCGGCTACGACGGACCGTGACACTGCTCCAAACCACCGACCTACACATCTCGGAAAGTGCCTATGAGATCGGGTTTAACGATCCAAATTACTTTTCCCGGTCTTTTTCAGAGGAATTTGGGCACCCGCCCAACGTGGAGCGCAAATAGCTGAAAATCAACATATTGAAGTATTTCCATATTTCCCTGGTGCAAAATATGTGCTAGGATTTCTGGGAGGCATGGGGAATACGTGAAGGGGAAGGGAAGGCGAAATGCTATTCTTTGGGAGTTAAATTCATAGAGAGGTTTAACAATCTTTTCTTCATATCTCATTACCCCCAAATCATGAGAAAGCACCCTGTTGTAAAAAACCTGTTATTTATCAGCCTACTTTTTGCCCTGTCAGGTTGTGCGATCACCATTCTGCATCAATTTGAGCAACCTCCAGTGGTTATAAACAACTACTACGGAGGGGCCGGCGGTGGCACGGATCCCGGAAACAATACA
>CAZLKP010000077.1:0-5175 GCA_964560095.1 uncultured Bacteroidia bacterium | reverse complement strand
ACATCACTAGGACAGATCCGGAGTATTGGGCGAAAAACTCCGTGGAAGGAGTTGGAGTCCGCCCCCGAGTCTTTGAGTTTATCCCCGATCCAGATCCAAACGCTACGATAGACCTCCCCAAATTAAACAGAGATGCTACGCGAAGAAGGATGCCTCTTGGAGTGAATGCTGAGACCAACTCAGAATTCAAGTGGGAAGAAAATATGAAATACATCTCTAGTGCTAGCGACTTTCAGCAATCATATGGGAGTTCATTTTCTGCAGGTGGTGGGGCAATGGGAGTGGCCTTTTCTGCTAGTGCGGCATTTAACAATACGCAGGCAAAAACCTCAGCACAGGAAAAGACTATAGCGTACAAGAATGGAGCCTTCAGAGGATTGCAAATGGAGATTGACTTCAACAGGCCTCAACAGCTATCCTCTCAATTTATAGAAGCAGTAAATATGTTGGGAGATGATCCAGACAACTACGACGCTTTTATCAAAAACTGGGGAACGCATTTTACGAAGGTTGTGACCATCGGGGCAAAATGTGCTTACCAACTTGAGTTTAGCAAGGAAGACCTCAGTACCCGATACGAATCTGGCAAGGAATTCGATGCCAGTGTTTCTGGAAGCATGGCAGGCGTTTCGGTAGAAGCTAGTGCAGGCTACAGTGATTCTAAGAAAGAAGGGATTAAGAGTGCGACTGGTGCTGAAAACATCAGATTTGTTTCCTATGGAGGAAGTGGTGCAGGGATCAATGATTTTCCAAAATGGACCGAACATGCGGTCGAGAATCCGACCTTGATTGATGCTTATCTGGAATCGTATGAAACACTTTTCACACCTGAGTTTTTTCCTCAAGATTCTTTAATTACCACTAAAAAGGCTCTATTCTCAGAAGCTCTGAAACGATACTATAAACGAGCACAGGATATTGTTGATGCTCTTCCAAAAGGGAAGGACATCACCTACACTCAAGTCAATGAATACAAGGTTGAATACAGAGAATTCTATTACAAGACGGGACCAGAGAAGGGCGAAATTTTTTGGGGAAAGCTGACGTTGGGCCTGTATGATAAGGAGAAGCTTCCGCAAAGTAACCTGCCACAGTGGACCTTCTTTAATTTAAGGAAGAACCAGGATATAACTGGAACCTTCTTGCCGATTAACCCCAACACGGAAATAATCACTAAATCCTACGCAATGGAAAAACTGGGAGCTTCATACAATGAAGCCGAAGCGGCACTTAGCAGAACCTTTAAAATTTACCCGGAACAAGCGAAGGATGGTTTTTTCGTTTCACTTACGGGTCAAATTTTTTGTGAATGGTGGGGAGATAATGAATTTACCAAGCTTCAGGTCAAAAACGAGGATGAGGGGAACATTGTGCGTTTGGCGGATATCACCGTCGGCAAAACAAAAGAGTTGCCTGTCAAAATGACTTCAAAAAAAGCATCTGGGGAAGACTTTTTAGTGATCGTTACCTATGCGGTAACCAGGATTAGGTAATCATTCGATACTTCCGTTTTTCTTTTCCCCACAGGAAAAATTTCTGATACGCCCTTTTTTTTCATAACCCCCTGTAATTTTTTAAACATGAAACTTCTTCTCACCTCCCTCTCCCTGGCACTATTCTGCCTCATTACCCCACAGCATCTGCTGTCTCAGGACGACGACCAAGCCTACGTCATCGTCGAGTACATGAAGGTGAAGCCCGGCATGTCCGAGCAATACCTCGAATGTGAAACCATCTGGAAAATGATCCACGAGGAACGCAAAAAGGCGGGTATTATCACTGGCTGGGAACTGGAAGAAGTCCTCTATCCAAGTGGAACTGATACTGAATACGACTTCATCACCATCACGCACTTCAAAAACTGGAAAGGTATTGGTGATATGAGTGAAACCTGGAATGAAGAGACTTGGAATAAGCTCACCCAAACCCTCACCACAGAGCAGAAAGAATTTGCAAACAGGGCCGAAGAATTCCGCGACATCGTCAAGCGGGAAATCTGGATGGCGGCTGATATGGCCTTCAGAACCGAAAGCGACGACCAACCCAAATTCCGCGTCGAAAACTTTATGCAAATCCCTTCTAATGGTTGGGACACCTGGATGGAGATGGAAACAGAACTTGCCAAGCCCGTCCATATAAAGAATATGGAAACGGGCAACAGAGCTGGCTGGGCCTTGACCGTTATGGTCTTGCCTCGTGGGCAGGGCCTGCCATATCAAGCAAGCACGGTGGATTTTTATGATTCCTGGGAGCAGATGAACAGCGACGAAGGAGCTTCATGGGCAGTTGTTCACCCCGGATTGTCCGAAGAAGAGATCGGCAAGCGGATCGAACCAACGAGAACAATTGTAAGATCTGAAGTCCGGATGCTGGTTGAGCATATCAAATAACGCAAATAAGCCCCTGTACCTGTAGCGTGGCGATGGAAGATTCCGTATGCCACGCTTTTTTTCAGAAGAAAGAGATCAGGCAATACCACAACAGGCCTTCTCAGCAGAAGGCTTGTTTTTTATGTGTGTGATGATCTTGGAGCACATTGCTCCACAGTCACCGACTTGGCCAGATTGCGCGGCTGATCCACATCGCATCCGCAGATTGTGGCGATGTGGTAGGCCAGGAGCTGTTGCGGAATCACAGGCAGCAGTGGCGTGAGCAGGAAATTGGTTTGAGGCACCTCGATCACAAATTCAGCGAGATCGCGAATGTTGGTATCGCCTTCGCTCACCACAGCAATCACGCGCCCGCCACGGGTTACCACTTCCTGAAGGTTGTTCACGATTTTGTCGTAAGATTTCGACTTTGGTGGCGATGAACATGACCGGCATGCTGGCGTCGATGAGGGCGATGGGCCCATGCTTGATTTCGGCAGCAGGGTATCCTTCAGCGTGGATATAGGGATTTTTTTGAGTTTGAGCGCGCTTTCAAGTGTGACGGGGAAGTTGAGGCCCCGCCCTCCAAAATCCCCCTGCGGCGCGGGAGTGGGTCGTTGATCCGCTTTAGGAAAAGGACACAAGGGGTGACCAGCGCTTACAACATGCCATCAGTGCTGATCTTGCTCCTCAAAAAACTGCCCCTGAATGTCGTGCACCTCCTTGTTGAGCAGGAAATCTTCCAGCTCCTCCCGAGGAAAATCCCGCCGCTTGGCATCAAACACCATCGTGATTACTGTTGCTTCCATACATATATGCTCAGAGCTTGCTGATATATCCGGCTCCGCCACGATATATCAGCTCGTCGGATTATAATAGATACTCAGATATATGACGATCTGCTGTGATGAAATACATCCAGCAAAAGGTAAAAAGGTAAAAAATCAGAATCTAACGGGTCCTGGAGAGGCGGAAGCCAACGCCGAGGCCCCTGTAGTCGGGGGAGCCGTTGTAGCGAAACGCAACCCGAACGTGATGGGGAGTAACGTTCCAGCTCCCACCACGGAACACGCGGCCGGCGCCCGATTCGGGACCTGTGGGGTTGCTGGCCGGGCTGCTGCCGTAATAGTCGGAGCCATACCAGTCGCTGCACCATTCCCAAACGTTGCCTGTCATATCGTGGAGGCCCAGACGATTGGGGTTGTAGCTGCCTATGGGGGCAGTGTACCAGTATCCGTCGTTGTAACCCTCGAATTTGTTGGTCCAGGTTCTATTGGTGGGCGATCTGGTCTCATCGGTAACGTTGCCCCCATCTTTGCCCGATGGATTGCCATTACCCCAGCTATATCGGGTATGATCGCTGCCATTACCAGCGGCGTATTCCCACTGGGCTTCCGTAGGCAGGGAATATCGCACTCCGGTCCGTTCACTCACCCACTCGCAGTATTTCACGGCATCATTCCAGCTGATATGGATCACCGGGTGGTTGTATTGAGATCGGGGGCGGGGGCTGCCCTCTTCGTCATCTCGCCAGTCCACATCAGCTTTCAGTTCCCACTTGGATTCTTCACTGTTCCAGACGTAGCTATCTCCCTTTCGTTCGGCATCCGTGAGATACCCGGAAGCCAGCACAAAGGCCTCAAACTGCGCAACGCTCACCTCATACTTTCCCATCCAGTATCCATCGAGGCTCACGCGGTGCGTAGGCGTTTCATCCTCCTCGCCTTCATTGCTCCCCATGGTGAAGGTTCCACCCGGGATCCAGACCATGTCGCCGGCATAGCGGTCGATGTAGGAGGAGCCAGCTTCAGAGCCAGCATTTGATCTGAGATTGGCGATGTCTTCCTCTGTTTCTCGGATATAGCGTTGAATCTCAGGGGTATTTCTACTTTTCCGAGCTTGTTGATAATATTCAAGGGCTTCTTCCAGCGTGGTAGCTTGCAAGCCAAGGTTCCGAAGCCTTTGGTATTCTACATCCAATGAGATCTCCCGATTGCAGGCGGCGATTTTATTCGCCAGGTCTGGGTCTGGGCAATCCTGCTGCGCAACCTGATAGGCTGCTCTAGCGTCGTTCCACCTTCGTGCATTGAAGTAGGTATTGCCTCGTTGAATGTTTCGAAAGCAGGCAGGGTCTGGTTCTGTTGCTGGAATTCCGGTCATCAAATTATCCGGAAAACTATTTTGGGAAAGAACCCGCTGAACGATGGAGCTCCTAAGGCAAGTCACCCGACTGCTGGAGATTTCTTGCACCATCCCAATGAGTCGATGATCCTGAGTCAATACGACACCACCGCTGTTGCCTCGACCCAGGCCAATGTCATATAAGGTGATTAGGGTATTGAAGTAGTCCTCGGGTACCTGAGTGGCTTTGACCCGCACCACCCGGTTCACATCCCAATGGGCTCCGTTTGGGTGTCCTATCACCACCACTTCATCTGAGCGGGCGGGGATCGTCGTACTCCAGGCAAATGAAGCAGGGGGCGAGTATCCTGTTGGCTTTCTGATTGATAAGATGGCCAGATCTAGCTCTGGCTCAGGCCGATCAAGGGTCGCAGCTATCTCCTGCGGATAGCCAGGTAGTTTGACCCTGATCATATCCGGGAAGTCTCTTACTACATGATGTGCAGTCACGATATAGAGGCTGCCATTGAGCTCCCCGGTCAAAAAACCTGCACCGAGTTCATCAGCTCCGTCGGGGCCAGCCTTAATCATGACCACAGGTCGGGTCAGCGGGCCATTTTGGGCCAACATCAGGCATGGGGAGCACAAGAATAGGAAAACGATGATTTGGCGGATCATGCTGGAA
>CAZLKP010000076.1:0-14349 GCA_964560095.1 uncultured Bacteroidia bacterium | reverse complement strand
TGCCAGTGCGACCATGGCCTACAATCAATCCTGGCTGGGAATGTACGGTCAGAATATGCTCAAACTCGACAAACTGTTTCCCGCTGATGGGCAAATGGACGTAGCCCTGGTCCGCACGGATCAGCTTTCAACCTCCGGGTCTGGTGAAATCTGCCGGATGTCCATCATCATGGTCGATGATCTCACAGGGAAGGATCTGATCACTGAACTCTTTACTATCGGCATTGCCAATGGCAAAGTAATCGACATGATTGGGGATGATCTTGGATACATCCCGGAATCCGATACGGTGACTGTGGTGCAAGATATCAGCAACTCCATCCAATCGGATCTGGCCCGCCAGATCCATATCAGTCCCAATCCGGCAGCCGAACATTTAACCGTTACGACAGAAAACCTTCACGTCCGCAGTTGGGCGCTCAGGTCCTTACACGGGCAGGAAGTATTGTCCGGGTCGGAGCAGCAGCCTGATTTCAGGATTGATCTTCGGGATATCTCTGCAGGCAGTTATGTATTGATTTTTGACACAAATCAGGGCCGAGCCGTGCGCCGCCTGATTCACCGATAAGTCCCATCATGCTTTCCACACGCCAAACCTGTCATAAAAAAGGTCACGCTTTACCAAGAAGTATGGAGAGGTAGAGATGCCGGAGTTGAAAACGATTTCAATTGATGCGGGTATTCTGAGGGAGATTATTTTATCTTCTGTAGCCTGCTTATCTTCTCTGCAAATCACTTGTCGTGACAAACGTTGTTTTCTTCCTTCTGGCTACCAGCCTGATGTCTTCCCTCTACGCCCAGCCCAATTCCCGCTTCGGTGGCGTACACACCCCCAAAGGTGACCTGCACATGCTGGTGATTTTTGTGCGCTACACCAATGTCGATCTCATGCGGGGCAACCGAAACTGGCCCGATTCTACCCAAGCGGGAATATTGCCGGTATTTGCAACAGGGGAGCCCAATAACATGTTTCACCATTCTGCTGAGGATATTGGCGTGGTAAGAGCGGAAAACCTGTCGGATTTTTACTACACCATGTCGGGGGGTGAATTCCGGGTTACGGGAGACATGTATCCGGTGCAGGTGCCGGTGCGCTACATTCCGGAGCGGCGGGGCAATTTCTTTTCGCGCCAGGGAGAAATGAACCAGGCAGCGATCAATTGGATCGCCGAAAATGACCCAGAGTTTGACTGGAGCAGATACGACAATCGCACGAATCAGCCTCAGTATCGCTACGACAATTCAGAAACAACTCCCGACAGTATTCTCGACTATGTGATTCTGATGCACCGAGCGCCCGGAAGTACCGGTATGGGAGCCAGCAGCAATTTGGGCATTCCCGGGTCGCGCTACCGGATTCTGAATGGCCACACCGGCATCAAGTCTTACGCGGACAAGAAGCACAACTGGCTCTACTTCAAGCATGAATTTGCCCACAATCTTTTCTCCTGCCCGCATTATCTCGGCGCCAATACAGCAGATGGCGACCGCTACTACACCCAGAAAGGCTGGGGCCTGATGGCGGCCTGGCATGCTGCCTTTTTCACCACCAATGCCTGGGAAGCCTGGTGGCTGGGCTGGCTAAATGTGCAGGAGATTGATTCTTCCGGTACCTACCAGTTGCGGGATTATGTGACGGGCCGGGATGCCATCCGGATTCGGATTCCGGGCACTGACGATTTTCTCTGGCTGGAGAATCATCAGAAAATTGATCCCTGGGATGAAAAGATGTTTTTCAAAGATCCCAACCAGAATCATCCGCAGGTTTTGCCGGGATTGTACGGCTATGTGGTGGGATCGCCTGGTGCAGACCGGGAAAAGCCGGAGCTCAGTCCTTTCAACAAAAGCACGGTCAATTTCATCCGCCTGCTCAACGGCGACGGCAACCACGACTGGCGCTTTACTGGCGACAGCATGAACACCGGCTACTTTCGGGCGCCTGTCATGGAAAAAGCCGCTCTCAATCCCGTTTCTGGGCAAAATCCCTATCAGTTTCTCCGCGCCGACTACGACGGCGATGAAAAAATCGGTGTTGGCTACTCTCATGGAAATTCCGACTCTGGTGGGAAAGAACAAATGGACCTTTGGACCGAGCGAATAGATGGAGAAAACCGCCTCACCATCGCCTGCACCGGCGATGAAAATGACGCATTTCGGCCAGGGATGGAGCTGAGCCTGTCCAGTTCAACACCGATCACCAGCTATCCGATTTATGAGCTTGCTCAGGACAGCCTTCTGCCTTATGTGCTGACCGGTATTTCGGTGAAGGTGCTAGAGGAAGAACCTTCAGGCACCATGATGCTGGAGATCAATCTCGACGATTGGAACATCCGCGATGACCAGCGCTTCGCCGGGCAGGTCCTGATTCCGGGTGTGGATGAGATTGACAGTGTTGAGATGCGAATTCAACGTGGAAATACTCTCGTTCTCGACGTAAGTGGAACCCCTCAGCGATCGAATCCCCATCCGCTCACGGGCACCTTTGCACCGCCGACGGAGTTTCGGGTGGGAAAAGGACAAACGCTGATTGTGGGGCGGCGGGCCCGCCTTCGCATTGGCAACCTGAGTCGGGTGATTCTGGAACCGGGTGCGCGGCTGATCGTAGAGAATGGCGGCCGGGTAGAAGTAGAAGATGGTGGGGAAATTCGCCTGAGTGATGGAACGAGTGTTTTGGTCAGATTTTTAGGCCGCATCAACCTGTCCGATAACGGCGCGGTAGTTCTGGGAGAAGGGGTTGTGGTGGAACGGAGATTTTTGGGGAGCGTGGGGTTTGAGCTTCCGGCTTCAGAATAGGACAGGATTACAGGTTTTTGTGTTCGCTTCGACTCCGCTCAGCGAGAGCGAGGTAAGCAGTCTACCCTTTATGTCGGAAACGGGGTGAATATTGTTGAGAAAATAACAGGCCCCTGCCCGCCTTTCTGCCTGTCTGCCTATGGCGAAAGCTTTTCTCTTTGTGAGTCCACATAGCCAGTTGCAACCCACCAATCATCAATTCAACACTTTTTGTTACCTTTGCGGCCCTATGACACGTGCTGAGGTCCAACAGATTACCCTACGACGAGGAACCGCAGATCCGCTGCCGGTAATGGAGTCATTTTACACCCTGCAGGGAGAAGGAACCTGGACGGGCACACCGACCTATTTTGTGCGGCTGGCTGGCTGTGATGTGGGATGCTTCTGGTGTGATGTAAAAGAGAGCTGGGTGCCCTCCGAAAAGCAGTACCGCGCCTGTGCCGATATTGCCATCGAAGCCAAAGGAAGCGGTGCCAGGCGTGTGGTCATTACAGGCGGTGAGCCAACTATTTACGATCTCACAAAACTCACCGATGCCCTGCATCGCCAAGGCCTGAAAGTCCACATCGAAACAGCCGGGCCTTACCCCCTCAAAGGGAATTTTGACTGGGTGTGTTTGTCGCCCAAAAAATTTCTGAAGCCGCATCCCTCCATTTATGACAAAGTGGATGAGCTCAAGGTCGTGATCTACAACGACGACGACTTTCGCTGGGCAGAAGCGCATGCAGCCCTTTGCCCGGACCCAACTCATTTCTACCTGCAGGCCGAGTGGAGCCGACGCGAGCGCAATTATCCCAAAGTCATCGACTACATCCAGGACCATCCTCAGTGGAAACTGAGTATGCAAACGCATAAATACCTGGATATTCCCTAAGCGATTCTTCTAATTCCATCAATCCGGATGTTCAGCCATTGGCAGAAACGACTGGCCGACCAGTTCTTCGCTTCCTGTCCAAAGCAATCGGGCTTTTTCTTCGTCATACCTGTCGGGAAAAGAAGCAACCATCTTGTCCTTGTCGTAATACTTACCGCTGGGCACGACCTGATCTATCAGACACAACACTGATTTGGCGGAGTTTTCGGGCTTATCAGTGATGCCAAATAGCCCAAGGCCAACATGCAGCACCTTTCGAAACAATCCTTCGCCCGGCGTATGTTTCCAGGCAAAGTTGGTACTCAGCATCAGCCCCGGATTGTTTGAAAATACCCTTTTTAACATTAGATGAGAATATCAGAAAAAAAGGCTCAGGACATGTAATCATCTCACTCACTCCGTCTTACCTCTGAAACCTGGAAAAAGGATCGTCATACCAGTTTTCGAACCCGGTCTTGTTTGTGGTAATCTTAGTACCTTAAGTGTTACTCGTAATTCAGTGAACATTGTTGCTTTCTGTTATGATCGATTTTATTGGCCGCACCCGCAGTCAGGAGATCCTGGACCTCCAGGCCCTTTCTGACAGCCAACTGCTCGAACACTACCAGGCCAGGAACGATCTGCAGGTGATCTCCGTTCTACTGGACCGCTACAAAGACCTGATCGTAGGGATGTCGATGAAATTCCTCAAAGACCAGGACGAAGTGCGGGACTTTATTGGCCGGTTATACCTGAAGCTCGTCAAGAAGCTGGAAACTTCTGAGGTGAAAAACGCACGGGCCTGGCTGTGTATGGTGACCATGAATCTGCTCCGCGATGACAATCGGAAAGGGATCGTGCGCGAACAGTACCGAAAATCCCTCAAGGAAGAAGTGGAATGGTCGGAACGACAAACCGATTTCTCCATGGATTCCACCCACCTGCACAATGCCATGAATGATTGCCTCTCTGATAAGGAGCAAGCAGTGCTCAAAATGATCTATTTCGACGAAAAAAGTCACAAAGAGATCATGGAAGACACCGGCTGGACCTTCAACCAGGTAAGGGGCCTCCGCGAACGCGCCATCAAAAAATTAAGAGATGGTCTTGGTGGAGCTTTTTCTGACTATCTACAAGTATCCTGAACATGAACAATCTCCACACATCAGCACATGCACCTTCTCTTAGCCTGGATATCCTGATGGACTATCTGGAAGAGAAGCTTAGCCAGGCGGAGGTAGAACGGGTAGATGCTATCCTCAAAGAAGAACCCGAATGGATAGACGTTCTTGAAAATCTGGAGGCAGGGCTGAAGCAGGACCCCAACCTGCGGCAGAGAGCAACCGACATGACCCGCGCTGCTAGTGAGGCAGCCTTCGAGGCTTCCAGCAACACCACAACAACTCAAAGGGCCGAAACCCCTTCTGAAAGCTCCTCCGGCAAAACCAATCGTATGCCGATCTGGAAGCAGCCTGTGTGGAGAATGGCCGCTGTAATCGCCATCCTCGCCATTCCGGCCACATGGATTCTTCTCCAGCCACAAGGCTCTCTTTACGAACAGATGTCGGAGCAGTATCTCCAGCCCTACGCAGTTACCACCATGAAAAGTGGTCCATCCGCAGCCGATATCCTCGACCAGGGACTGGCGACCTACCAGACAGGCGACTATGCCCAGGCCGCTCATGATTTGGCCGCAATCGTCGGCTCCCAAGATCTCAGCGAAGACGAACGCCTCACCGCCCGCATGTATCTGGGGCTGAGCTATCTCTTCTCGGGAGATGCTGAAGCTGCCAACAACGAATTGCAGGCAGTCGTGGATCAGGGAAACACCACCTTCCTTGAACCCGCCCAGTGGTATCTCGCCTGGTCGTACTGGAAAACCGGTGAAAAAGCCAAAGCCAAAGCAGCCTTTGAAGACATTGCCCGGGCACCCGGTATACACAGAAAGCCCGCGCAAAAGATTCTCGACAAATGGCAATAGCCCATGAGGATAAACCCTCGCATCAAGCCCGGAGGCCAGAGATGGTCTTTGGGCTTTTTGGGTTGGGAGGATTGGGAGTTGGGAGAGAAAATTCTGGGCAATCAGCGAGGGGAATGTCCAGCCGTCTGGTTCGTGAATCCTTGCAACCTGCCGTTCTGAAGGGCAATCAGAAGCAGGTCATGGCCATTCGGCAGTTTGATAGACCGGATGGCGCGAGCATAGCCCGAGAGGTAGCAGCCGGATTCTCCGGGAAGCATGGCCTCCAATTCTCCGTCGCCCAGGCCCACTAACAACACACAGCCAGCGGCATCCAGGTAGCCTGTCTGAACATCGGCGCTCCGTGTGTTTCCCACCAACATCAGATCGGGAAGCCCATCCTGATTCCAGTCACCTGCCATTGCGTCATGGACGGTGGACATCTGTGCCTCCAATGGCAATTCATGCAGCACCCATTCGCCCTCATCGTATTCCACCCAGCAGGATGAGAGGGTGACAGCTTCCAGCACCTTCATCTCCCGGCGAATGTTAGCCGAAAATAAATCCCTCCAGGTAGCTTCTGCATAGTGTTCGTAATTCTGAAATTGTCGCTTCAGGAAAGGAAATTGCTTGAGCATATCGTCCCGGGCGGCTACCGGCACTTCTTCTCCATTGAGATTGTGGCACAGAATACCTTCTTCCCGGCCATCTCTGTTCACATCCCCCACATACAATCGAAGGGGAAAATCAACAGAGGCCTTCAACCGAAGGTTTCGACCCCAGTTTCCGCCTACCACATCCATGTCGCCATCCCCGTCCGCGTCTGCCAGCGCCAATGAATTCCACCAGCCGGAGCTGTTGGAGATCTCGACCAGGCTATCCAGTTTGCCCTCCCGGTTGAATGCGATGGTAAGTGGCAGCCATTCTCCTGCCAGCATCAGGTCGGTCCAGCCGTCCTCGTTCCAGTCGTGAGCCACCGCAGAGGTGACCATACCGATCTGTTGCAGATCAGGCGCAAGCAGGGTGGTATGGTCGGAAAAATACGCCTGTCCGTCATTGATGAGAAGATGGCTTCTGGGAACGACCGGATAGCTGTGTGGCGTCATTCTCCCGCCAACAAACAGATCCATCCACCCATCCCGGTTGACATCCAGTGGTACCACCACCGACCCACTTTCCCTTATGTCTGGCAGGCCTTCCACATGATGAGAGAATACCCCGGATCCATCATTCAGATAGAGTCGGTCACGATACCCTTCATGGCCCGCCGGCAGCTCATTGCTTCCACTCACGACATACAGGTCCAGGTCCAAATCGCCATCTGCATCAAAGAAAGCTGCCCCGACATCCTCGGAGAAGGCCGGAGGAGGATCCAGGGCAATGCCTTCAAATGACCCATCGGATTGCTGCATAAACACCTGGCCGGATTGACGGAAGGCACCACCGATAAACACATCCTCCAGTCCGTCTGCATTCACATCGCCTGTCACCAACGGCGGTCCCGATTCAGAAAACTTCCGATGCAACAAAGGTTGCTGATGAAAATCCGGATACTCGGGATCCATATGAACAAAGTCTGGGACTGCTGTTTGCCCCGAAAAAACAGGGTCAGGGTGTTGCAGTTGGGAGGGATCCTGGAAGTTGGATGCTTGATGGCGGATATTCAGCACCTGATTGGCTCGCACCTGAGTCGACCTTTGCCATTTGCCATCAGGCCACCTGATGGCAATCGAATCGGCAAAATCATATTCGCCCAGCCCGACATGAATGCCCTGGGTCTGGCTGGATTGGTAACCACGCACAGGTTCAAAGCGCTGTACATGGTGCCTTTCGCCTGCCCACACATGGATTTCAGCTCCGAACCCAAACGGATTGCTGGTTGGCCCGGTCAGTTGTATCCGCAACCAGTGGCCTTTCCCGGATTGAGTGGCCCGATTGTCATAGACAAACGGTGGATCTTCCAGGTTGTTGATCACCACATCGAGATCCCCATCGTTGTCCAGGTCGGTACAAACCATCCCATGAGAAAAGGAAGGCTGTGTGAATCCCCATTCCTTGGATTGATCGGAGAATGTCCATCCGCCCGTATTCCGGAACACAACATTCGGGATGTACACACCAGGTAATTCCCTCAACTTCGTGGCCAGCATCCCCAGGTCTGCCGCCTGTTCTCCAAACAACTGACCGGCTTTGTAATCGGCAAAGTCACGGTTGGTGATATCTCTGGGATATCCATTGGTGATGAGGAGGTCTTCCCATCCATCGAGGTCGAGATCAGCAAACCGGGCACTCCAGCTCCAGTCAGTGGCTGCGACACCAGCCAGCTCGGAGACTTCTGCAAACGCAGCAACGCTGTCACCTGTCCAGCCCCGATTCAGCTGAAGGGTGTTTCTCATGTATTGGGGAGTGTAGCCGGATTGAATCTCTGAGCGGAAACGATCATAGTTGGTGGCCCCAAACATGCGCTTTTTCCGGAGATTGTCCGGCGGAAGCATATCCACAGTGAGAATATCCGGACGACCGTCGGCATTGATATCGCCGATGTCGTGGCCCATGGCCGAGTAACTGGTATGGCGAAAATACCGGGCCACCTCATCCTGAAAGGTACCATCCTGCTGGTTGATCCAGAGCAGATCATTGGACAAATAATCGTTGCTGATGTAGAGATCGGGCCAGCCATCTTCATTCAAATCACACACAGAGATCCCAAGGCCATAGCCTTCCATGGTGATGCCCGCTTCTTTGCTCACATCTGTAAAGAGGCCTCCATCATTCCGGTAGAGTTTATCCGTACTGATGCCAGAGCCGTCGGTTTTTTTGGGGCGAATGACATTGGGACCGATGTCTTCCATCATATTGGTGAGCAGGTAGCAGTCCAGATCCCCGTCTTTGTCATAGTCGAAAAAAGCAGCCTGCGTGCTGTGGCCCCGATCCGCCAGTCCCACTTCTTCTGCCATTTCACGGAAAGTGAAATGACCCTGATTCAGATAGAAATGGTTAGCCCGTTCTTCGGATGAATAGGGACCAGCTACACACATGTAGATATCGAGGAGTCCATCGGCATTGATGTCCACGAGCGAAACGCCAGATGCCCATTGTCCCTGGGTGTTGATTCCGCTTCCGCGTGTGACATCTTCAAACTGAAAATGCCCCAGATTCCGATACAGGGCACAATTGCCCATGTTGGAGGTAAATATGAGGTCTTCCAGCCCATCGTTGTCAAAGTCCCCGCTACCGACACCGCCCCCATTGTAGAAATACTCCCAAGTGAGGATGTTGAGCCGGTCATTTTCGAAAAGTTGATTGCGGAAAGTAATGCCGGTTTCTTCTGGAGGTTTGGCCAGCAACAAGGGGGAAGAATGCTGTTCACGATTTTCACAAGAATGAAATGGAAGAACGCAAACAAGGGGAAGTACGCAGCGACTGGCAGCAGACAGGAGAGGGAATATCCAATGGCGAACAAGCATGACAGAAATGACATTCTCGGTCATGAATTCATTGTTAAGCCCCTGACAACGAAGTGTAAATCCTGTGCATCAGACAGAAGATTCAGTTTATGGTTTTGTAAAGGATGAATCCTGTAGTTCCGAAGTAGTGGTTTGAGCAGTACATTTCTTTTTTATGGTGAAAAAATGTTTCCCTTTTCACCCCTATCCCTTGTTCCAGCTTATCATCAGAATATGCGACAACTTCACCTTCTGGCCCTGGTCCTCCTCGGGTTACCACTCTGCTCACTGGCACAAATACAAACGCCCTTTGCCATCGACTCCAGCGGCGAGGTTCATCCCTGGACTCACCTGAACTTTCACAATGATCCGGCAAATTTTCAGTTTGCAGTCGTCTCCGACCGCACCGGTGGTTTGAGACCTGGCGTGTTTGCCCACGCTGTTCATAAAATCAATCTGTTGCAGCCGGAATTTGTGATGAGTGTGGGAGACCTGATCGACGGTTATCTCGAAGACACCAGCATTTTGAACCGCCAATGGCGGGAATTTGACAGCGTACTCTCTTACCTGGAGATGCCGTTTTTCTATCTTCCGGGCAATCACGATATCAGCAACCCGGTGATGCGCGATCTGTGGGAGCAGCGGCTAGGAAAGCGGTACAATCATTTCGTTTATCAGGATGTCCTGTTTATCACGATGGATACCAACGATGGGGAAGGGGTGTCCCTGAGCCGGGATCAGATTGACTACGTCAAAAACGCCCTGGCGGAAAATCAACAGGTTCGCTGGACCATGATTTTCATGCACCACCCCATCTGGTCATATGCGCCGGGCAGTGGATTTGAGGAAATTGAAGAAGTACTCAAAAACCGGGAATACACAGTCTTCGCCGGGCATACCCATCGGTATCTGTACGAAATCAGAAGGGATCGCAACTACTACGTACTGGCCACCACCGGAGGTGGCACCCAGCTTCGCGGCCCCAAATTCTCCGAATTTGATCAGGTGACCTGGATCACCATGACCGAAGAAGGCCCCAAAATGCTCAACCTCGACCTTTACGGAATGCTGCCTCACGATGTGGTGGATACTGCCGACTACCGCAACGCCCGCGCCCTGGTCAATGCAGCCCGGTTGGGCCACGGTATCATGACCTCCTCCGTCGATGGAATCGACTGGAAAAACCCAGAGCCCTTTTCTGCCATTCTGACCGTGAACAATACCGGCACAAGACCTATGAATTTTTCCGGTCGATTTTTCCATCATCACGGGTTGACCGTGAAGCCAGCTGCCCTGGTGGGAAGCATTCCAACTGGAGAAACCCAAACCTTTACCCTGGAAATCACTCCAGTGAAAGACTCCTATCTCTTGGCTCCCGAACCCCTAGAGTTGGACTGGGAATTGTCTTATGATCAGCCTCAGTTCGAGCCTGATTTTTCGCTTGCGGGCACCTACTCCCTCACCCACAGCTCTGGTCTCGACCTGATCAATTTTTCCGATATCGACATTTTTCTCGACCAGCATGAGGTCAGTATTTCCAGTCTCCTGCTGGATCACAAGATCCTCTACACGGTGGATGGCTCCACCCCAAATAGCAATACTGAGACCTATTCCTCGCCGATCAGCCTGGATGGCACCACCACCATCAAAGCAAGGCTGATGGATGATGAAGGAAATATGTCGGAGGTGTTTACCCAGGAATACCGGAAAGTCATTCCTCTTCAACCTGTAAAAGCACCACGAAACAGAACGCCGGGATTGGCCTGGCAATATGCCGAAGGCCCTTTCAAAAGTCTACCGGATTTTGACACCCTGAACATCCTCAAAGAAGGAGTCGCATCTGATTGGGATGTAGAAGCCATCACCGACCGTGAAGATCACTTTGCCATCCGATACACCGGGTATGTGCAAGCCCCGCAGCGTGGGATATATGAGATTTACACCTACTCTGATGATGGAAGCCGTCTCTACATAGGCGATGACCTGATCGTGGACAATGATGGCTCTCACAGTGCCCGAAGAAAAATCGGCCGGGTGGCCCTGGAGGCCGGTGTATATCCTGTCACGGTAGAATATTTCGACGATTTTGAAGGAGAAATGCTGCGAGTTGCAGTTCGACCCACGGGTGCTGAAGAATGGACCCCCATTACGCCTGCACTGATGTTCCATTGAGGAACTTAGCGAAACAAAGTCACCGTTCCTCGATCCAGCCGGGGCTCCAGTCCATAGGAGTCTTGGCACTGATAGGAAATGCTCCAGAAATACACCCCAGCTTTTGATGGTTGTCCATGGATCCGACCATCCCATATCGCATCCGGCCGATTGCTTTGAAAGTGCAGCCTCCCCCATCTGTCCACAACCCGAAACTGTACCTCCTTCACCCCTGGAGCCAGATCCGGTCCGAACACATCTTTGATTCCATTACCATTGGGCGAAAAAACGTTTGGAATCTGGTGGTCGCAATCACAAGCTGTCGTTTTCAGGATGATCGAAGTGTGTACCGTATCGCAACCCAAAACAAACCCGACCTGATATAGGCCTGGGTTGGTCAGAATCCGGAATGGAGCCGAAAGCCCATTATCCCAGACAACCTGCTCTGCCCCCACCGGCAAGCGATAGGCCCAGTAGCTACCCTGACAAATGATGGAATCCTGATTCAGGATAATTAGCTTCCCTGAGAGGCAGCTATCTGACATCATCGTATCTGGTGATTGGATGAGCGTATCCACCACAGTTGTGTCGGGTGGAGGCACCTGCTTCACTTCCACCTGATCAATAAAGACATACACAGCCAGGACTTCATCTTCTGTTCCCGGAGGCCATTCCACCAGATTCATCAGCGAATCCGGCAGATAGTTCCCAATGATCAAGTGTTGCTCCCCCCCATTGGCCTGAAACATTCCTGAATATTTCACCCATCCATCTCTGTTTTGGATCAGGTCGCCTTCAGGGACTTGCAAGATCGGTTGAAAGGGAATGAATCGTTCTGTGCTCCAGCCTGAATCCGACAGGCCAATGCCCAGGGCATCGGTGGTATGGGTGCAAAAATCTGACAGACTCACGAGCATGGAAGCTTCGTAAAAACTATCCGTTTTCAGGGGATCTGTGAGCTTCGCGACGAGATACTCACGCTGATTCGGGGTAGAAATACCGGGAGGAATCCACAATCTGATCCCTGCATATCCCCGTCCGAAGGCTGCCACCTGCCTTCCCAGGCGATTGACCGGCACACCGTTGCCGGCAGCAGAATCGGAGCAGCTATGGAAATAGTCCGAGGTAGCAAAATTGGGAGAATCCCATCCTATCGCCTGATGTATTTGTCCCAGATAGGGCGGGCACTGGAGAAACTGATCGAAGTCCGGATTGGGAACCAGATTCTGCCCCAACAAAATGGCGTACTGAGTCAGGAATATCAACAGGATGAGGAGCGGAGATTTCATGGCAAATGGATCCGGAGATTAATCTTCTTTGCGGGAGAAAAACCGGATTTCATACCGATCCTGACCTTTGCCGGAAAAGATTTTGGGCTGTGTTTTTTTGAGGACAAGGCGATTTCGGCGAAGCTCCAGGATTTGATACAATCCAATGGTATCACCCTCGGGAGACCGATACAAGAGGGTATCATTCCCTTTCCATTCGCAGCGATATTCCCGGTAATCATTTCCTTTCCGCTCCCGAACCTTTTCCCCCGGCAAATAATCATAGGTAGGCATGGCTGCATCTCCTGGTTCTAAGGAAACAAACTGGTTATAGACTTTCCGAATGGAATCCACTTCCCAGCTTCCGAGGATCTGTTGCTGTCTGGTCACATCTGAACCGGAACATCCCGACCATAGGATCAGGAAGACTCCCACAACCCAAACCATGGTTTCTGCTTTCATACCACCAAACATAAAGCCCCCGCAGACCTGATCGCCTGCGGGGCATGAACTGGATGTGACTTAGTAGTTCGAATCCTGCTGGAGGGTACCGTTGCTGAGGTCAATTTCGCGCTGTGGGAGAGCAAAGAAATAATGGCGGGGACGAACAAATGACCGGCTTGGGTCAAACTGGCCCCGATCTTCACCATAAATGGCCACGATATCAACGATTCCAGCCCGGTCCCATCGCATAAGGTCCTGGTGGCGCTGATTTTCGCCAGCCAGTTCCACGCGGCGCTCATGGATCACATCATCCATGGTCGCTCCGTTAATGGTGGGGAGACCTGCACGGGTACGCACAGCGTTCAGTTCTGTGTCGCCATTCTGCCCCAGGCGAATCTTGGCTTCGGCCACCATCAGGTACACATCAGCTGCACGAAGAATGGAAATATTCTGACCATTATCCTGGCCACCACTGCTTCTCCAGGAGACAAACTTCTGGAAGTGATAATTGGTTTGAGAAAGACCCGGTGTGTACTCGGTCGGCCCCTGATCACCTCCGAGGTCAATGACCTCTCCGGGCATCATGAGGGTATGGTCTTTTCTGGGGTCGTTGGTTTCAAATTCATTGACCAGATCTTCTACCGGTTCATGGAAATCCCAGCCGCCCCATACACCACGGGGAGCTGAGTAGATCCGATAGCTGGAGCCTGCCCAGCCATCGAGACACTGGACCGCAAAAAGCATCTCCGGATTGTTTTCGGTAGCAATGGTGAAATTATCGACAAAGTCACCCGCCAATGGATAGGGTCCGTTGATCACCTTGCTCCCAAATTCGATTACCTTTTCGAGATCGGCATTGTTGGTGTTGGGACGGTCACCGTGCAGAGCATGGTCATTGGCTTTGTACAAAAACATCTTGGCGAGGAAGCCATTCGCAGTTCCACTGCTTGGGCGTCCCACATCATCGCCGCTGTATGAATCGGGCAGCAGGCTGGCAGCCTGGTTCAGATCAGCCTCAATTTGGGCGTAGAGTTCTTCGCGAGTGGCATTGGCCTTATTGAAGGTGCTATTCAACACGTCCTCATCGGTGATGATCACCGGGTTGCGATAAATCACCGCCAGGCGCCACAGGGCGAAAGCACGCATGAAGTAGGCTTCTCCCAGCACACGGTTTTTCAACGAAGCATCCATCTCAATCTCAGGCACATTGATCAGGACCGCATTGGCACGGGAAATGACCTCATACTTGAGTTTGTAGGAAGAGCGCAGCATGGAGTTAGATGGGTCGAAGGTAAACTCTTCGATGGCCTGATCTTCCCCGTGGTCACCGGCTCTCCAGAAATCGTCAGAGCAGATTTCAAAGGTCTGCTCCGAGTGCCCGTAGAAATCTTCGTCTCTCAGCGGCTCATACATAGCATTCGCCGCTGCAACAGCATC
>CAZLKP010000075.1:10180-14412 GCA_964560095.1 uncultured Bacteroidia bacterium | reverse complement strand
GTGCCAAATGCATCAGTCTCTCAGCTCCTTCAGGGTCGTGCTGCCGGCGTACAGGTAACACCAGCATCCGGAGCGCCAGGTGCAGGTGCAGTGATCCGAATCCGAGGCGTCGGTACCCTCAATAATGCCTCCCCCCTGTTTGTGGTGGATGGCATGCTGCTGAATGACATCAACTTTCTCAACCCCAATGATATCCAATCCATAGAAGTATTGAAAGATGCTTCGGCCACAGCTATCTACGGCTCAAGAGGGGCAAACGGAGTAATCATTATTACCACCAAGTCGGGTGAAGCCGGGCAATTTCGGTGAATGTCTACGAGGGCATTCAGGAAGTGATTCGTACCCTTGATCTGGCCGATGCACAAGAGTACGCAGAGTTATCGAATGAGCTAGCGGTCAATGAAGGCCGTGCGCCTGTATTTGATGATCCTTCTTCCTTAGGCGAGGGCACCGACTGGCAGGATGTGATCTTCCAGCGGGCTCTTATGCGCAACTATCAGGTCGCTGCTGCTGGAGGCAATGCCAACATGAACTATCGCTTATCCGGCGATTATTTCCGACAGGATGGAATCATCCGCGGAGGCTCATTCGACCGATTTTCCCTCCGGATCAACAACGAGTATCGAAGTAAATCCCGACTAAAAGTGGGCCATAATGTTGCCCTCATTTATACCAGGCGGGAGAATGGCCCTGGCATTCTGGGTAATGCCTATCGCGCAGATCCTACCATCCCAGCGTTTGATTCCACCGGAGATTTTTCCAACACGACTATCAATGCACCTGTGGGAAACCCAGAGGCTTCTTTGTTTTACAACAACAACAATTCTTTTGGATACCGGGCCGTAGGGAATGCGTACCTGGATCTGGACATTGTGGATGGGCTTACATTTCGCTCAAACCTGGGCGTTGATCTTGGATTAAGTTTCTTCAAAAGTTTTGTACCCGTATTCTTCGTTTCTCCTATTCAGCAAAATCAGGAAAGCAGATTGACTGCCGGAATGGACAGAAATCAGAATTTACTGTGGGAAAACACCCTCTCTTATGTGAAGGAATGGGGGAAACACTCGGTATCTGCTGTGGCCGGAGTCACCAGCCAATCCTTCGTGTTTGAGAATCTGGGAGGCTCTAGAATCAACTTCCCAGCTGAAACAGAGGAGTTTTTCTTCTTGAATGCCGGGGAAATCGAGGGGCAGACCAACTACAACAGCTCCTTCGCCTGGTCGATGCTATCGTACCTGGCCCGGGCCAATTACTCTTATGACAATCGGTACCTTTTTACTGCCAGTGTACGCCGTGACGGCAGTTCCAGATTTGGAGAAAACAATCGCTATGGCGTGTTTCCGTCCTTTGCTCTGGGGTGGAATATTGCCGAGGAAGGCTTTTGGCAAGATATGGGAGCCGTAAACCGACTCAAAATCCGCGGAAGCTGGGGGCAAATCGGAAATGACAAAATCGGTGCCTACGCCGGCCGCCCCGTTGTGACTTCCAACCTGAATGCAGTTTTTGGCCCGGATGAAGCATTGAATACCGGCGCCTCTATCATCACCCTCGCCAACCCGAACATTCGCTGGGAAGAGACCACCCAGATGAATGTAGGACTAGAACTGGGATTGTGGGATGACCGGATCACTGCAGAGATAGACTATTATCAGCGCGTGACCAATGACATCCTGGTAGCAGTGCCAATCCCCGACTACGTAGGCGCAGCCAACAACCCCGTGATTAACGCAGCCAGAGTCAGAAACAGCGGTATGGACTTGACTCTGATCTGGAGAGATTTTATCGGAGATTTTGAGTATGCGATCACCGGAATGTTATCGACTGTCGATAATGAAGTGCTGGAATTGGGAGAGGGAAATGAAGAGATTTTTGGGGGAGCCTTGGGAGTTGGAGGCCTGCTGGGCACGCGCACAGTACCCGGACTGCCGATTGGTGCGTTCTATGGCTACGAGGTAGAAGGCGTCTTTCAGACCCAGAAAGAAATTGATACCTCGCCAAACAGGGGGGTAGAACGGCCTGGAGACCTGAAATTTGCAGATACCAATGGAGATGGCATCATCAACTCCGATGACCGGACTTATCTCGGAAGCCCGGTCCCCAGCCTGATCTATTCCGGAGACATTGAACTGGGCTACAAAGGCCTTTCGCTGGTAGTTTCCGTTTATGGGCAGCGCGGAAATAAAATCATTAATGCCAAGAAAATGGCGCGATTTGGCACGCCAAATTTTGAGGCATCCTATCTGGATCGCTGGAATGGTGAAGGCACCTCCAACCGCGAGCCCCGCATCACCAATGGAGGCCACAATTACGAACCCTCTGAGCGTTTCCTGGAAGATGGAGCATTCACAAGAATCCGGAATATCCAGCTTAGCTACGCCCTGCCAGAAAAAACCCTGAACGTCATTCGAATGAAGCAGATGCAAATCTATGTGAGCGGAACGAATCTGTTTACCTGGCAGAATTACAGCGGGTACACACCTGAAATTACCAGCGGTTCGGTCATTGCTGTTGGCATTGATCAGGGCGTTTATCCCATTGCAAGAGTCTGGACCCTTGGTGCAAATGTGTCATTTTAATTCTGATCGTCATGAAACAACTTTCGATATATACCATCGCTCTCCTGCTCCTGACTGGATGTAGTGGCTTTCTTGAGAAGAAACCCTTGGGAGAGCTCACCACTGACAATTTTTTCGAAACGGAAGAGCAGGCTGTATGGGCTGTGAATGCCATCTACAACCACCTTCGTTCGTGGGAGGTGCATGTGTTCAGCTATATCGGGCTCACCGACATCATCTCTGATGATTCAGATAAGGGGAGTACACCGACCGATGCCAATTTCCTGCTGGAGATTGATAACTTCACGTTTGATGCAGGAAATGTGTCCTTCTCCACTGTCTGGAGTGGATATTACCAGGGCGTGTATCGCGCCAATCTCGTGATTCAGAAGGTGCCACCAATGGAAGAGATTGATCCAGATTTATCTGCCAGGTTGCTCGGGGAAGCACAGTTTCTCCGCGCCTATTTCTACTTCAATCTAGTTCGTTGGTTTGGCGACATTCCCTTGATCACGCGCCCCCTCAATCCAGATGAATACAAACAAGCCAACGCACCTGCTGCGCAGGTATATGATTTGATCATTTCGGACCTCGAGGCGGCAGCGACCTCCCTGCCGGTACGGTCACGCCAGCTGTCTGCCGATCAAGGGAGAGCAACAAGGGGTGCGGCTCAGGCGCTTTTGGCCAAGGTTCACCTTACGCTGGGGCAGTTTGAAGAAGCCCGTAACCTTTTGGAAGAGGTGATCCAATCCGGAGAATATGGACTTCTAGACAACTATGCCACGATATTTATGCCTGAAGGCGAAAATTCGGAAGAAATCGTTTTTGAAGTCATGACTGTGGCACTCGAAACCGGTGGAGGAAGTAGTCAGTTCAACGAAGTTCAGGGTGTGCGAGGCACCCCCAACTTAGGCTGGGGCTTCAATCGACCCTCTGATGATTTGGTTTCTTCTTATGAAAACGGCGATCCCCGGAGGGAAGCGACCATTCTGTATGTTGGGGAGGTGCTTCCTGACGGAAGTGATGTTGTCCAGGATAATCCCAATATCCTCAACGAGCGGTACAACCAGAAAGCCTGGGTGCCCGATCATCCGGGCGGAAATGGAAACGGGCCCGGCAATATCCGTTTGATGCGCTATGCCGATGTGTTGCTCATGGCTGCCGAGGCTTGGAATGAAACTGGAGATCAGACCAAAGCCCTGCAATACCTGAATCAGGTTCGTGCAAGAGCCAGAAGGAATAATCCCTTCATCCTGCCCGACATCACTGAGCCAGACCCAGCCTTGCTGCGGGGGCTTATCTGGAAAGAGCGCCGAGTCGAGTTGGCTATGGAGCAGCAGCGTTGGTTTGATTTGCTGCGCCAGGGCAGAGCTGCTACTGTGATGCAGGCGTTGGGCAAAAACTTCCAGCCCGGAAAACATGAACTCTTTCCCATTCCGCAGAATGAAGTGGACCTCTCCGGAGGACTCCTGAATCAAAATCCGGGCTACTGAATATGTCAGCGTAGTGACATGTTAGCTTTGTAGATTGATTGTTGCTAATCAATCCGCAAACCCCTTTTGTTTTCAATGGAGATCGCTCTATTGAGGGTATTCAAACCGGAGGGTATGGGTGCAGCTAACATTCGGATTGGACAATCTATCGCGAAGTACCAAACAGTAGGAAACGAGGCTCTGC
>CAZLKP010000075.1:0-10170 GCA_964560095.1 uncultured Bacteroidia bacterium | reverse complement strand
CTGCCGGCTGTGTGGTTCACGAAGGGAAGATGTATTATGTCCCGGGGCCTCTTCTTTCTTTTGCTGATTGGTCTGATCTGTTATAGCGAAGCCATATCTATCCCGGAAAAATTCCCGGATGACATCATGAGTGTAATCCCATCTTTGCGGCTATTGAGCTGTTGCTCAAGGTCGGTAAGGGATTCGACAAAAATAAGCTCCTTTTTGTCAAATGCCTGTCGAATGGTTTGTTCGGACATGGGCTCCAGTCTTCTGCGTTCCCACACCTCTTTATTGACATAGACAATGGCTTTATCGGCTTTTTTCAAGGCGCCCTGATATCGGGGTAGAAATTCAGGATTCAGAGATGAAAACGTGTGGAGCTCCAAGCAGGAGGTGAGATGCCGTTTGGGATACTTTTCCCGGGTTGCCTCTACCGCTGCTCTCACTTTTTCCGGTGCATGCGCATAATCACGGATCACCGTGTGCTGATCTGTATCCTTGATTGTTTCGAGTCGAATGCCTGCCCCTTCGAAGGTAGAAATGTACTTTCTAAAGTCTTCGGGCGTCACAGCCATAAGCTGGCAGATTTCCCAGGCGGCAGCAATATTGGACATGTTATGCCGGCCAAATACGGTCACGGGTGTTCGCTCGCCTTCAATCTTCACCGTGTACACACCCTCTTTAATCTTATATGAGGGGCAACCGAAGGCATGAACATAGTGGGTATCAGGCTTTTCGTACTTCCTGACGAGTTTCATCAGCCGATCATCATCTTCATTGACGATAATGTCAGCGGCTTTCCCCAGGCTTCGGATCAGCTGAATGAACTGATCGACGTAGACTTCTTCAGTTGGAAAAACATTGATATGATCCCAGGCAATGCCATTGATAAGGCAAACATGCGGTTTGTACAGGAGGAACTTGGGCCTGGGATCAATTTTGGAGGAGAGATATTCGTCACCCTCCAAAATAATCACCGGAGCCTCCTCTGTGAGCTTGACAGAGAAGGCAAAGTCCTTGACCGGCGCTCCGACGAGATAATCAAACTTCTTCCCTACCCGAGCCAGTACATGCATGACCATGGCCGTGATGGATGATTTGCCATAACTCCCAGCAATCACGACCCGCTGCTTGTTACGAGACTGCTCATAGATAAATTCCGGAAAGGAGTAAAAGGGAATCTCCAACTCCCTGGCTTTCAGCAATTCCGGGTTGTCTTCGAAAGCATGCATCCCCAGAATAACAGCATCCAACTGATCATGAATTCGGGAAGCATCCCAGCCAATGGATGGCGGAAGAATCCCCGCCTCCTCCAGGCGGGTTTTGGCCGGATCGTAGATGTTATCGTCGGAGCCTGTAACTGTATGACCAGCTTGTGCCATGGACAGAGCCAACCCATGCATAACGCTTCCACCGATAGCGATAAAATGTATGTTCATTCTGCTCGTTTGAGTGCTTTTCCAACCGCTTTGCAAGGTAATATTAGAATAATTCAGGCCAAATTTGGTGTTTTGACGGCAGAGAATCTTTAGTTTTCATGAGAAAACATAATACTCCGACATGCAACCACCCCATTTAGGCCCCAACATCGAAGAGTGGAAGAATCTGTACAGCGAGATTCAGAATAATTCCAATAAAATCAGTTCGGCTCTCGCACTGATTTTTGGTGGAACCACTGGAATCCTGGGGCTCACCGTCACAGACCCTGGCTCCATCGGGGGGCTTCCCTGTCTTCTGGCCTTTCTACTTATCATTCCCGGAGCCAGGTTTATTCATTCCCAACTGGACTCGACCGCCCAGAATGCGGCCTATATCAAAGTTTTTCACGAAGGGCCGGACACTCAAATATTTTGGGAGACCCGGTTACAAGCCATCAAAAAAGTGGATGGAAAATACGCCAGTTCGATTTCATGGATGATTCTAGGGATGGGTGTGATTACTTTGATGACTGCTGTGTTTATGTCTTTCTCGTTTCTTGTGGGCGCCGGAGTTGCCGGGTCCACCTATTATCTATCCGTAACTGAAGAAGCCGGGATCCTTTATTCCTGGGATCTAGTTGCCACGCTGGTGTTGGGCACCCTGGCTCTTGGATTTTTGGAGTTGGCCGTAGTGAAGATCAAGCAGGCACGGAAGAAATATCCCAGCCATTACGAAGCTGAATTTCGAAAATTGATCGCCCAAAACTCAGCTCCAGCCAATGCCATCCTTGAGGGAGACGCCGGAGGGGACGGCTGACAGGGGTCAGCCGCTGCGCCCCAGTTCACCCAGTTTGGCAAGCAGCCACGATTGATTGGCGACAGACTCTTCTGCCTTCAGGTCCGCCTGAAGCTTCCCAACCCGTTTGACTTGTTCCCGCTCTGGGATCGAGACAATCTTGCTTCGTAAGCGATTGATTTTTTTGATGTACCTGAGCAGGTTTTTGTAAATGATTTGATGGTCCTTGCTGATCGATTTATTTCGGCGGAGGAATACGTCAAAGGCCTGAATGGCGTAAAACAACCCGTCCTCCTCCTCTAGTTCATAGTAGATTTTCAGGATCATGGATCTGGCACTCAGATCGTAATAAATATCAGTAAAATTAGTTTGCTGAAGTAACCGAAGGGCTTCGTTGTAGTGTTTCTGCTCATATTTTGCAGCGGCCAGATTGTAATGATAGACGGATTCGCGCAGATCTTCCTCAAGGTAATGCTTGTATTCTTCCAGAAAGCTGGTCACCCACTGGAAATTTTTCAGGCGGAGTGCGACCGTGGTGATGTTTTTGTAATTCCAGTGAGCGACTTGACCATCTTCTTCCAGGATCAACCGATTATCCAGCAGACGCTGATATAATTCGAAGAGCCGCTGCAGAAACTCACTTCGGCCCCGGTTGATCTGACGGATACAATAGTTCTGTGCGTAGCTGTAGAGCGCCAGCCCCGTTGCCTTGTCCAGTTTTTGTTCGAACTGGCTGAGTCGCCCCAGCAGCATATCAAAGGCTTCGTCGGTATCATCTTTCAGCAGCCTGAATACGCTGGCATATAGCAAAATCATTGGATCCTTTTCGGTTTTGTCTGTTTGTTTATTTAGAAAAACAGAAATCTCCTCCAGCAAATCGGGGACATAGGATGTGTTGATGATGCGGGAGCGATTGAGATTTTCACAGCTAAGCTGGAGCTTTCTGGACAAGAAAAACTGATCAAGATGGTCATGTGTCTGGCTCAGGCGCTGATCCAGAACTCCTTCTCCGAGTCTTCGCTTTTCCATCTGGGCCTGTCGCAGTCCCAATTCCCAATACCGGAACTTCATGAGACCATCCTCTAGCTGAGCTTGATCGGAAGGATTCGCTTTTGTGGCACGGCTCCATATCTTGTCGAAATACCATTGACGGCTCGACACTAGCAGAGATTCACAGAGCAAGTAGGTACTCTCACGTTCATCATTTTTGAGTTGCTCCTGAACGAGAAACTGTTCGAGGAGTCGAGTCATTTGAGAGGATAGATCATGGAAAGGCTGAAGCTGGTCTGCTCCAAGCCCTAATAACGTTTTCCCCAGGCGTGCCGCTTTCAGAGCTTGGTCCTGAAAATCAGGGTAATACGGTCGAATTTGCTCAAACAGCCGGATAATCTTGTCGGATTTATTGAAATACGGGGATCGGAGAAATTCCTCAAAGCGTCTCATTTCGGCCGAAGAAAGGGTGCTGAGCAATTTGATTAATCGGCTTTGTTGCATAGTGCTCTATTCATATAAACCAGAACTAGTTCAATAGATAAATTGTTATATATTGAATATCAGCTATTTATAAAAATATAAACGACTCGAGCTTATCTAGTATAGCCTTTTTCTGTTTGTAGAATTGTGAAACAAATCATGCTCTTTGTCGATTAATAAAGTAAATAAATTACCACCTGATTGCCATGAAGTACGCATGTCTAACCCTGATGAGCTTGATCCTGATGTCTCAGGATGTCTTGGCTCAGAATCTGGGAATCCATATTCCTGAAGATTCGCTTAGGGCCTGTGCCCATGAGCCTTTGATGGTGACAGCGACCGTCAGCGGTGGGCAGCCCCCCTACTCCATCACCTGGAGTGATGGCTCTGTCGGTGACAGCATCTTGTATGCCTCTGCTCCGGGGGGAAGTTATTTGACAGCGACGGTGAAAGATGTTTCGGGGAATACCAAGCAGGACAGTGTATGGATTCACGTTCACAACGCTTGTGTATGGCCTGGAGATGCCAATGGTGATGGATTGGCCGACAATCAGGACATTTTACCGCTGGGTCTGGCTCTCGGCAGCAGTGGCCCTGTCAGGCCCGATGCTCATCTCCAATGGATGGGACAGCCTGCAGACAACTGGAATCTTCATACTCCCGACGGCGTGGATTATGTTCACGCAGACACAGACGGTGATGGTACGATTACAAATCAGGATGTTATCGGTATTGATCACAATTACTTTCAGCCACAGACGGGAACAGGTGTCAGTGGAAGCTCTATCAGTGGTGTGCCGCTGTATGTAGATTTTCCAACAGGAAACTTCTCCCCAGGTGATACCATTCGGGCTTCCATCGTACTGGGCACAGCGCTCAGCCCGGCAGATTCCGTATATGGCCTGGCATTTTCCGTCGAATATGATCCAACGCTTTTTACGCCCGGATCACTAACAGTCACCTACGATAGCAGTTGGCTTGGCCAATACGGACAGGATCTCATTGCTGTAGATAGGGACTTTCCGGCTTCCTCCCAAATCGATATCGGTATGACCCGGACTGATCAAGTGATGCGAGCAGGATATGGAACTATTGTTACGATCATTGTCACAGTGGATGATATCGCAGGGAAGAATAATGGAATAGAAATGGTGGAATTTGGAATCTCCCGAGTTAGTCTTCTCCGACAATCGGGATCTCCGATTTCCGTTTCCCCTGGATTTAGTCAGGTTGGGATTGCTTTGTCTAATGAGGAATCCGAGCGTTTTGAACAGCGCCCAACCCTGTACCCAAATCCTTCCAGCGGAGTTGTCTCCGTTCAGATTCCGAATCGGAAGTGGATTGGTGGCCAAATGCATATATATGACCTCACCGGTCGTATTATAATGGAAGAAAAAATCAGGAACAGAGAATTATATCTGGACCTGTCAGCATATCAATCCGGTCCATACTTTGTGATCATAAACCGGGAAACGCAACAATATTCAATGATACTCAAACTGGAATGAAGAGTGTTCGATTTATTGGGCCATTCTTCTTCATGTTTGTGGTTTTGGTTCGTTCTTTTTGATGTGTGTTCTCAAGCCTGGCACGGTCAAAACACCGTACCATCCGGGGCTTGGTCAATCTAGCCCCGGTTTTTTTGACGTGAATTTGCCTTTTCGACAAGGCTAAAAATAGTTCTACACATATTCTTGTTTTTCCGTTCTTTTCACTCCTTATCCGAGAAAAAACTTCACAATTACAAATCAATAACAATTTACCTGCTATGAGAAAGCTAATGCTACCATTAGCCCTAGCCATGCTATGCCTGTTTGGCAGCTTGCCTTCGGCTTTCGCGCAATTTCAATTCGCGCGCATCCAAGTGATTCACAATTCACCCAGTCCGACTGTAGACGTATATCTGAATGGGCTCCTCGTGGAGGATGACTTTGCCTTCAGAACAGCTACTCCATACATTGACGTGCCTGCCGGTGTGCCTCTCAGTATTGGCGTAGCCTTGAGTACCAGTACTTCCGTTAATGATACCATTGTCAACTTTCCAGTGACATTGACAGCCAACGAAACCTACACGGCCATCGCCAGCGGTATTGTAGGTGATCCCACTACTCCATTTATTCTGAATTTGCAAACTGGTTCCAGCGAAACAGTAGCTACTGCTGGAAATGTTGAGTTTCGGGTAGTACATGGATCTACTGACGCCCCGACGGTGGACGTATTTGCTAGAACCGTGGCCAAACTGGTTGATGATGCCTCTTATGGTGATGTGACTGGATACATTTCTGTCGCTCCAGATCAATATTATCTAGATGTCACGCCTGGTGGTGATTCCACAACCATTGTTGGCACCTTTGATGCCAATCTCTCCGGTCTTGCTGACAGTACGCTTATCGTGTTTGCTTCCGGATTCTTGGCACCAGGAGCCGGCCAGCCAGCCTTTGGACTTTTCGCTGCTCTCCCAGGTGGAGATGTTGTTGAGCTTCCGTCAGCTCCTGTAGCACGCGTTCAAATCATTCACAATTCTCCTTCGCCAACCGTAGACATTTACGCCGGTGCAGATTTGTTTGAGGATGATTTTGCCTTCCGCACCGCAACCGAATTCCGATGGGTACCAGCCGAAACGGTTGTCCCAATTGGTGTCGCGCTCGGAACCAGTACTTCTGCAAATGATACGATTGTCAATTTCGATGTGACATTTGACAATGGAAAAACTTATGTAGTGCTGGCCAGTGGTATTGTTGGCAATGCCACCACCCCATTCACCCTGAACGTTAACGACATGGGGAGAGAGGAAAACAGTACCGGAGTTGACGTGGAGTTTTCTGTCGTGCATGGATCTCCGGATGCTCCAGCTGTAGATGTGTTCGCTCGCCGGGTAGCCAAACTGGTTGATGATGCTGCCTATGGAGATATTACCAACTATATCGCAGTGCCGGCTGCCCAGTATTACCTTGACGTGACACTGGCCAATGATTCCACAACCATCGCTGGTACCTTTAATGCTGATCTTTCCAGTCTTGGGGGCGGCGTAGCTACCGTATTTGCTTCTGGCTTGCTGATGCCAGGGATGGGGGAGCCAGCCTTTGGGTTGTTCGCCGCTCTGCCTGATGGAACGGTAGTAGAATTCCCTTCTTCACCGGTAGCCCGTGTGCAAATCATTCACAATTCTCCCTCGCCAACTGTAGACATTTACGCCGGTGCAGATTTGTTTGAGGATGATTTTGCCTTCCGCACAGCAACAGAATTCCGCTGGGTGCCCGCAGAGACAGTTGTTCCTATCGGGATCGCCCTGGACAATTCGGCTTCTGCTAACGACACGATCGTCAACTTTGATGTGACATTTGAGAACAATAAGACCTATGCTGTGCTGGCTAGTGGTATTGTGGGTGATCCCACTACTCCATTCACATTAAATGTTGCAGATATGGTTCGGGAAGAGGGAACCAACCCAGCCAATACTGATTTCATTGTAGCACACGGCAGTCCAGACGCTCCAGCTGTGGATGTGTTTGCCCGGACAGTAGCAAAGCTTGTAGATGATGCCGCTTACGGCGACATCACGGACTATATTTCTGTTCCCGCTGCTCAATATTATCTGGACGTGACGTTGGCGAATGATTCCACTACCATCGCAGGCACGTTTAATGCCGACCTGAATGGTCTTGGTGGTGGAGCTGCAGTCGTATTTGCTTCCGGACTGCTCAACCCTGGAGCGGGAGAACCTGGCTTTGGTCTGTTTGCTGCACTAGTTGATGGTACGGTTGTACCATTTGCTGCCGAGCCCGTGGCCCGTGTACAGATCATCCACAACTCGCCTGAACCAACCGTGGACATCTATCTGGATGGTGGAATCCTGCTGGATAACCTGGCGTTCAGAGACGGTACGCCATTTATTTTTGCTCCAGCTGAGCAAGCCATCAATATCGGTGTAGCCCTCGACAACTCCACCTCTGTCGACGACACCATTGCTAATTTCACCCTCAACCTGGTGAACGGAGAAACCTACATCGTTTTTGCCAGTGGAATTGTAGGGAATGCTAATACCCCATTCACCCTGCTGCCCTATGCAGGAGCTCGTGAAGCTGCTGTGGATCCACTAAATATTGATGTGCTCGTACACCATGGTTCACCGGACGCACCAGATGTTGATGTAATTTTGGAGAATGTCGGAACAGTGGCCAATGATTTGGCTTACACCGACTTCCAGGGCTACGTGAATCCACCTGCTGCCCCGATCCGGCTGCTGGTTGGACCTGAAAGTGATAGCCTGAATGTCGTTGCTGCCTTCGATACAGATCTCACAGGTCTGGAAGGAAGTGCCATCACTGTATTTGCTTCCGGAAACTTTGACGGAACGGCTCCCGCCTTTGGCCTCTGGGCTGCTCTGGCTGATGGAACAACCTTTGCCCTCGACGTGACTACCAGCCTTGATGATCTGGAATTTGACCAGTCTCTCGTTTCCATCTATCCCAATCCCGTTGTGGATGTAGCAAACGTTGTGATCACGGCTGACCAGCCCGGGAATGCTCATATTCGCCTTTATGACCTTCAGGGGCGTTTACAGGTGGATCGCCAGCAGGCTGTGATGCAGGGAGAAAATACTACCGAGCTGGTTGTAGATCGGCTGAGCGCCGGGACCTACACCTTAGTGGTAGAAATGGGTGGTGTGTACAGCGCCAGCAAATTGGTGATAGGAAGGTAAGTAAGCCTATTCGTTAACAGTCTCACCATACTGTGGTCCGGGCTCCTTCGGGAGTCCGGACTTTTTTGTGTGCCTTCTTAAAACCCAGCGAGCGGAGAGGAAAATCCCCTCCGCTCTGATCCTGACAGGTATGAAACCCCCTGTGCGGATATATTGTCTAGTTTTTTGGGTAGAAAGGGAATACGCCGCCATTATCCCCAGCCTTCACCAGAGGGCTACCCACTGGATGTTGACGAACCCGCTCGGATACACCCGCCGAGACATATTCGATTAGTTCACTGGCCATAAATTGGCGGTATCTGTTTTCCATCAGGAACTCAATCATTTCTTCAGCAAATGGGCTGTTGGTGCCGGGGGCTCCGTCAAACACGCGTTCGGAGGCATCTCCGGATGCAAATACCCAGCGGCTTTTTTCTCTCACGGAGGAGTTGCCACGCATCCCACTTAGCAGTGATCCGCTGAAGCATGCATCTGCTATGAGGAGGGTGTGCTGGCAATTGATCGTAGCGATATAATCATGGATGGTGGAATTGGGAATATAGTCCGGCACCTTGTCCATTCTTCCGTCTGCAGGCACCCAGAATCCAAGATCAGCTTGTTCGTCATAGAATCCATGCCCAGCGTAATAAATCAGGAGGTTGTCGTCAGCATCCATCTCCTCCTGTAGCCATTCCATGGTTTCGAGGATCCCTACGCGGTCTGCCTGCTCATTGTAGAGCCGAATGACGTAGTTGGGCTCGAACTGATAGTGGTCTATGAGCACCTTAGCTACATCTTCGCAGTCTTTAACAGCGTTGTGGAGATCATTCCAGTAGTTGTATTGATTCACCCCAATGAGTACGAGGAAGTTACGGCCTTGCTGAAGAACTGGAAAGTCCTCCGGTTCAATGGTCGCGACAGGACGTGTTTCTCGCTGAGGCTCTACCTCAAAAAGTGGCTGAGGTACGAGGTGCTGAACGTTGAGGAGACGGTGAATTTGCTTTCCTTCTGGTAGTAGGGCATTGAAGCGAATGGAATTTTCACCAGCTTCTAAATTCACACTGGCTGAGAAAGATCCGTCTTCTTTCACTGCGATTAGCTGGTCATTGATATACAAGGCAACCCAGTTCTGCGTCGGAGTGATTTCACCTCTAATGTGCTGTACTGGTTCCCAACTCTCGGTGTGGGCGTAATGATCATCCCAGTTGATGAGGGGAGTCGTTAGTTCAATCTCAGCAGGCCGGCGTTCAGGGATTGTTGGGCCCCCAAGGCGCATTACACGAATGTGATCAACCAGCACCTCAGCCCCCTCGCTCAGGAGCAGACCAATTCTGGAGCCACTAATGCCGTCATAGGTCCAGCCATAAATTTCCTGACCGTCAACCATAAAGGTCACATGGTCGCCGACTTTTCTTACTACAAATTGCTGGAATCGATATGGGACCAGCTCCGGTGCATGGTCGTATTGCCAGACAAAAGCATCGCCGCGGAAATCAAGTTCGCTGAGGCTGTATTGCCCATTGGATCCAAGCGTAAATGCCAGTCGCTCCCCTGAGCTGAGGGTTCCGAAGATGAATCCGTAGGAATCATCCAGGCTACGTCCGGAATTTTTGAGTGCGACGCTGAGATCCAGCTCGTAGTTGTCGTACTGCGATAATGGCAGGTCAAACCAATGTTCGAGCTCACTGGAAGCATTGGCCCGTATCTGATACATGCCATGGTATTGGGAGATTGACGGTTCAGCGGCTGTCCATGTGTGCCAGTCAAGCTGGGAGTCTTCGTCAAAAGACTCACTCACGATCATGTCTTGTGGCAGAGCC
>CAZLKP010000074.1:0-14481 GCA_964560095.1 uncultured Bacteroidia bacterium | reverse complement strand
AGGTCAGGCCTGATGTGGCACGCACGGCCTCGGTAACCATTCAGGCAGAATATTATGGCGAACGGATACCGCTTCGCTCAGAGCAGCTTCCTGCTCTGGATGTTTCCGGCAACATCAACGAAACCCGTATTACCCGGGCCTACGAGACCTTATCCCAATACAACACGCCGGTATTGCTGAGCGATCTGAAGCGGCAAGCCAGCCGACGGGGACTCAATGACTGGGGCTACCTGCAGTGGGTACACAGCGTGACCGGCACTATGTACCCCGGCAACAAAGCCGCCCAAACCATCGCTACCGCGTGGATCATGCAAAACAGTGGCTACCGGGCCACCGTGAGTTTTGCCGGTAACCAGGTCAATCTTCTGGTGAAAACCCAGCAAAAACTCTACGGTCATTCATTCCTGAATATATCCGGCACCCGCATGTATGTGGTCAATCCCCTCGGCGAAGCACCAGATGTGCGCTCGGCCCACCTGTTTGATCCACCACAGAGCCGCAGCGGAAGAGCGCTGGATATGCGGATACACACTGCCCCGATGCTGGCCGGAGAGCTGCGCAATCGCCCGGTGGAATTCCGGTATCTGGGCAAGACCATTCGTGGCGAAGTGCAGGTCAACCGCCGGGTGGCTCAGTTTTACCACCGCTATCCCCTGGTGGATTGGTCGGTGTATGTGGGAGCACCGATCTCAGAAGAAGCCCTTGCTTCAATCGAGTCGGTGCTGGTGCGCCCACTGGCTGCGCTTCGCCCCAGAGATGGCTGGACACTTGAAATGGAGCAGGCCAATCTGATCCTGCAATTTATCCAGCAGGCATTTCCCTATCGAAGTGATGGAGAGGCCCTGGGACGAGAGCATTATGCGTTTGCCGAAGAAATGCTGGCTTTGCGATACAGCGATTGTGAAGATCGATCGGCGCTCTACATCACGCTGGTAAGGGAGCTCTTGGATCTGGAAGTGGTGGGGCTACTATTTCCCGGCCATGCAGCCGTGGGCGTGAACTTCGGGCGCAATGCTCCGGGAGATGCCGTACATCTCGATCGTACCAAGTACATCGTGTGTGATCCCAGCTACATCGGCGCTACAATCGGAATGGCCCTGCCACAGGTAGAAGGCCGCAGGCTCACCGTTGTAGGGAGATAGCATCCCAGAGCTCAGTCGCCTTTTCTGTTGAAAAATCCTGAAATAAATCCTCTTTGATCGCAAGAGTACGATTGATTCTTAGGGATCGGATATCCGGATTTTCTATCCACCCAAGGTCTAGAGGACTAAAATCATCGACCTGATAGACCCTCACCCATCCGTCATTGGCTCCAACAGCAAGTCTGTTTCCATCCGGAGAAAGAGAGATGTCATAGACGAAAGCATCCAAATATCCAAACATACTGCGTTCATCACCGAAAACCACCTTCCCAAAGGTCCCTTCATCGCTAAGCCAGAAAACCGTTTCTGAATCTGCAGAATGCTCCAGTCTTCGAATGGTTCCTGCCACGGTCAGGATTTTTCTCTGTAGTAATGAAAAATCAGAACTGATGTCAAACATGAGCAGCTGATTGTGAAGTCCAGCTATCAGCTTATCCGTGCCCGGGGAATCACCCGGCAAAGAGGCCAGAGACATCACCACTATTTCATCGTCCTGAGGCTGATAGAGCTGTTGTTCGTGTTGTAGCGGATCGTAGTCGCTGCTATTCAGTTCATCAAGGCTTCCCCAGAAAATATTCCCCTTGGTGGTGCCAATGATCCAGGATGAGTCATTTTGCCTGACCAGATCGGTAATCTCACCGTGGTAGGCAGCGGTGGCATTTTCTCTAAACCAAAACATCCTTTTCACACTGAGGGTGCCTTGTCTCTTACTGGAAGTCTCCTTTGGGATTTCGACCAGATAGACTTCATCCCGGTACGCACTCATGATCATCAGAAGAGAGTCTGATAAAAATTCCATTCTTTCGCCAAATTCCTCATTTTCCAGGCGAAATGACGCTTCAGGTTGTGGCGACTTGGTGTCCCAAATGATCAGCTCTGGCACACTGATGCTTGCCGCATAATTCCCGTTGGGAGAAAAAGTGGCTCCCCAGACATATCCGCTCTTGTGATCATCCCGGGGGCGAGGGAGGATCTTTTCCAGAAAGTCACCACTATACAGATCATAGGGCAGGAAAGTCACAGACGGCTGCCCGTAGCCCACATCTGATGTTACCATGATTTGTCGGCCACCAGGTTGAAAAGCAAGACTATTTACATCCGTGCCGATCGAATAATCAACCAAATGATCCACCGCTTCTCCGGCTCCATCATACATCAACATATTTTCCCAGGCTTCAACCGGAAAAGCCCGATAGGCCATCCCACCATAATACTTTCGAAGAGGAATGTCGTTGACGGGTGAGCTAAACCATTTGTACGCCCAATACAGCCATCGGGAAAGGTTCGTCATCTCTCCATGTACCAATGATGCTTGAAAAAGTCTTGTTTTCTCAAATTTCTCCTCTTCCTTGAGGTCGATCCCTATCCATTGGAGAGATCTCAAGAGCATCTCGGAATCAAGTTGACCATTTTCAGTTCCACGTCGGGCCTGATAATCTCCCAGATGGCTCACCATCAGTTGAGCATAGTTTCCTTTAAATTCCTCCAGGAAAAGATTTTGAAATGTTGGGAGCAGGTATTGGAAATCAGTTCCTGGGTTCCCAAAATTATCCTGATAATATCCCCATAAGCTATCCAGAAGAATTTGCTTTCGGGAAACCGGAAGGGCCGTTATCTCTTCCTCAGAAAGCTTGCCAAAGATGAGTTTTTCATATTGATTCAGCTCAGGCAGATTGATGTTGTCGACCAATTCTTCTACAGACAAATCAAACTCCGACCTTCTAAATCGAATCAGCTCGAGCTCCGTAGCCCCGGTAAAAAGTGCCAGATTGGTTCTGGAGTTGTATTTAAGGTGTGAAAAGGGAAGAGCTTGTTGCATCAACATCGTTTTCTTTCCGTTAGCGACATCGAAAATAAACGTTCCAAAAGGACCATCAGAGACTAAAAAACGGGAAGGGCGGTACTTATCTGACACAACAACTGGGGAATGAAAGCGATTCATCAGGGTATCATCTGACCATCCTTCATCTGCTGTCAAATGGTTCAACCACAGGTTGCCGGCATTATCAACCACCATCAGGGTGTCACCAGTGAAAGCCGATTCCTGGATTTTCACAGAGGAGGGTATGCGATCCTGATAGGTCTTTACCCAGGAGTTCCCCTGCTTTTCCAACACCATAACACC
Source organism: uncultured Bacteroidia bacterium (assembly GCA_964560095.1). Taxonomy (GTDB): domain Bacteria; phylum Bacteroidota; class Bacteroidia; order J057; family J057; genus JANQTF01. The sequence goes on along the minus strand of CAZLKP010000074.1, from coordinate 11,214 downwards.
ACCGTTGTGCCCTCCAGCAACGAGTCTATCCCCGTCACCGGAGACGTTTAAGTCCACGATATATTCTCCAAAACCACTGGCGATCACTTGTTCTTTGATCTGGAACCCAACACCGCCAGGTACCCCGTCTTCTTCCAAAGCGGATATCCCACGCTTCACGCCCCTTCTTTCAATCGAGTTGATTTCAAACTGCTTGACCATTCCGAGGTCTCCGGCAACAAACAGATGATTTCCGGAGGGAGAGAAGGCAATATCACGGATGTAATCCTCCCCATACTCGCGTCTGGCAATGTTTCTGATGGAGGTCCCAACTTCATACAAATAGACGACTCCATCAAATCCGGCTGTGGCGAGGAATCTACTATTGGAGGACAGGGCGATGTCTGAAACGATGGGAGCACTTCCATAAATGCTACTGGACACATGGCGACCTGACAGGGTATCTGGCTGATAGCGGTTTGATTTCCGAAATGCCAGAACTAACCCCATGGCATTTCCTGAGAAAATGACGGTATCATTTTCTGACATCCATACTTCAGAACTTGTTGGGTTGGCATCAGGCAACACTTTTACCAGTTGCTGCCTCTCGAGTTTTCCATTTTTCAATATTGACGCAGCCACTGCTTCTGAGACTTCATTGCGCTCTTTTCTCAGAACCCTGGATGCTAACCAAACCCGTGCTTCCGGACTCAACTCAGGATACAGAAAGGCCACTCCCGATTCATTGATGTGGTCCTCTGTTTGGGGGGCTAGGGAGAAATCCTCATAGATTCCTGCCCCCTCTGTTCTCCATTCCTGATATTTTCTTTGGGAATAACTTTCCTCGTCAAACCGAGACAACTGTTTCAACCAACCCCGTTCATTAACGACCGCTCTGGCAAGGTTTTCCCGGAGAAGAACTTCGAGTTCTTTTTGGGATAGTCCTAAGGCCATATTTGCATTGGCCAGTTCTTTGGCAATCTTCAGAGCCTTTGCTCTCAACTCCATGGAGATTGCACTGGAGTCGCGAGCTATGCCTGCTGCTTTTTCTGCCAGAAGTCGGAGGCTATCCGCTTTGATGGCAAGGCTGTCGGCTTTTTGTTTCTCTTTTGCTGCCACCACGGATTGCTTCCAGGCGACACCCATGCCTCCAAAAGCAAGCAGCGTCAATACGGCCAGGATGGTAGCGAAAAGGGCTGTACGACGACGACGACGCTCCTTGGCTTCTTCCGCTTTTTTCTTGGTTTCAGCTGCTTTGGCGATGGCTGCTTCCCTGGCTCTCTTGTCTGCTGCTTCTTTTTCAACCCTGACAGCCTTGACAACCAGGATCGGCGCCAGCAGTGAATCATGGCTAATTTCATAACTAAATCCGCCCTCTGGCAATGCCAGGCGACGCACCAGGCGGCTGCCGCCCAGATATTCCAGTTCTTCGTCGGTGACCCCATACTGGTCCCGAATCACACCCTCAAACAGCGTCAGCCGACGACTGTCCGAGTCGGCATCGAAGATTAAACCTTCTTCCACCAGTTTTTGCACAACCAACTGTCGTTCGGGATCCTTCAATCCTGACAACACCCGATGGTAGTAGGTGCGGGTTACTTCATTCAGGTCGCCAATGTCCTCTTTGGTGAGTTCAACCGTTGCTGCTCCAGCTGCAACTTTCTCTCTCACGACATGCTCTGCATGCTGGCAAATGAGCTGCAGCTGAAAACCCTCAATATTTTCTTCTGTGGATGGGGAAGAGACATCTTCAGCTTTACTTTTTGTCTTATTATTATGGGTGAGAAAGTCCAGAATGGAGGAAATGCACTCGTCAGAATAGGTGAAGTTTGGTGTCGAAAACTCCCCCTCCAGTAAGGCGGGTTCTACAATGGCCTCTCGGGCTGCCGTTCGGTCAAGCGGTGGAAGCTCGTAGCGTTTGTTGAAAATATCCGGCAGGGAATCCGCCAGTTGGTCCATCCCGCTAAGCTTATCTGAGCGAATGATGAACAGAGATTTGATGCCTGGCAGCGACAGCAGCAGGTGTTTGTTGACTCCTTCTACTTTTGACGCCTGATAAATGGGCTTTTTCAGGTTATCCGGGATGAACTGATTGACCAATGGCACCAACGCTTCTTTGAAGGCCTCAATGTCTTCTTTCGGCCAGGTAAAGAGTTCTTCTTTGGTCGAATATTAGAATGAGGGTCCGGGCGAGATGCGGCTCTCCATCAGCCTGATCTCCGGCCATCTGTCGATATTTGGCTGCATACCAGGGCGAACCATCATCTTCCAGCACGGTTCCCAGGTTCCATTTGCCAGCAGGCTTTTTCCCCATGATGGCAGCGCGAAGGCGCTGAACCGGAGTTTCAGAAGAAAAGCCTGATCGGGCATTTTCACTTCTGGAATAGCTTCCAAAGCGAATCGTCTCGATCCGATAGTCCTGGATTCCATCCTCCATATCCCGCTCCTGCAGCAGCGGAATAGCTCCTGCCTGCACCAGGGATGTCTTTCCGAGGCCGGATTTACCAAACAACACGATAAGCTTTTCCAGCATCAACAGCCGGGCAATCCGGTTGATGCTTTCCGTCCGGCCGAAAAACAATCGCTTGTCCTCCTGAGAAAACGGACGAATGCCGGGGTAACGATTTTGCTTACTCACAAGGGGTGTTGTCTTTGAGGGTCGTCCTGAGTTCGAGAACCGAATTTTTGGTCCTGATCATCTGTCGCTGGAATTCTTCTGGCGACATTTCCATGACTTTCGAGCTGAGACCAGTGAGCGAGGAAAGCAGGGAGATCACCATGTTTTTGTCCTGGTCACCTTCTGCTACCCAGGACATGAGCTCCAGCGCGGATTTGAGCTTATTGTTGACAATCAGCTTTTCTGAAAGCACCAGCCAGAGGCGATCATCTTCTCCCTGAGACATCTGTTTGCAGAGAACGTCTTTATGCTGGCTGGCATCCATGCGAGACAGCAAGTCAAATGCCTGATCAATGGCCCCGCTTCTTATGCGTGCTGCAATCTTATCTTCCAGTTGTTCGTCTACTCGGGATTCCTTCTGGCCTTGCTGGTCTTTCCACGCTTTGTGAAGGCCTGAGATAAATTGGTGCACATCAGACTGTACGAATTTGATACTGAGATAATTGGTGTAAAACCCTTCCATTTCTCTCTGCAACTGAGGATTGTGACAGGCATCAATCAGTTTTTCCTGCTCGTGAAGGTCCAGCAATTGAAGCAGGAGCTTTAGATACCATTTTTCATATTGCACCCCCAGGAAGATGAAATAATTACAGCTATTGACGGACAGCTGCAATTGCTCCGGCAGAGAATAATTCCCAAAAATTCCTTTGATATACTTGAACAGATCATTGTAGGTGAGAATCAGAGAATCCTCTTCTTCAAACCGCCCCAGCATTTGGTAGAGCAGGGGCTTATCCTGGCTGGGAGGCTCCGGTATGTTGGAGGGATTCATGCCTTTGCGGTAGTAGCCGTATTGAAAATCCCGACCGGATATTTCAAGCCCCTGATACATAAGAGAATCAGGAGACAGCGAGATGATCAAATGGAAGGGGATTTCTGCTAGTTGGGTATAGAGTTCGTCATATGCCAATTGTTCGAAAAACTGCTGCACTTCCATCTGAGCCTCCAGCCTCAAGGCAGGCTGGGCATTGGAAAAGGGAAACAGCTCCTCACTAGTCAGGGCGGAATCCAGGCTCGAGTTGGTATTCAGAAAATCAGCCAGAGCCTCTTGATGGGTTTTTCCGGTAGAAGATGTGGCAAGATCTGGCCCCAAAATCAGGGCGCATTTTTGCTTTTTTATTCTATCAAGTGGAATTTTCCAGTTGGTAGTGGCAGCGGTAGCAGATGACATACAGGATGGAGTATGTTGGAATATAGGAAAATTTAAATCTGTATTGAAATTTCGTGTTTTTTCACTTTCAACACAGATAAACCTTGTCAAATGTCACACCAATTGAGCGAATGGAATATGATCAGACCTAAAAGGTTGCCGGACTTAGGGGGTAACCACGGGTAAATCGAGGGAAGAGGGGTAGTTGTTCCCTGTGTGAATGGTGTATTCGGTTGGCAGGCATGCCTTCACATCTCCATCGGGACAAAGGGCCGGGTGCAGCTCAAAATTATGGGCATCTGCCCCAGCCAGGGTGATCCGAATCCGGTGCCCCGGCCGCACAAACCAGGAGATGGGCATCAGGTCGAAGCTGAGCGCCACCGGCTCCCTGCCCAGGGAAGGATGTAGGTAATCGGCCCGGCGATAGCCATGCCAGGGAAGTTCGGGCAATACATCATAGGCCCCAAACACCATCTCGTCATCTTCCACCTGCCGGCGAAATCCGCTACGCAGCATGCCTTCAGACATGTAACTGACCGTGCCATCCGGTGCAACATCCCCGAGGTACACAAACACATCTCCCGCTGGTTGATTGGCAGAAACCCACAGGTGGACCACCGGATGGCCTGTGATTTCTATCGGCTCTGCCAACGGCTGACTCTCAAACACCAGGCATTGTTTGTCAATCTCCGTTCGGTGCATCAGATCCCCCGGCCCCATCATCGTCATCATCCACCGGTTACCTGCTTTTCGACCATAATCGGAGCTCACGGAAAAATCCACCTCGTAGCGCAGCGATCCCGCTGGCGGCTTTTCCGTGTCCAGGGTTCCGTCTGCGCCCAGCCACCAGCTTTGTACCTTCTGTCGCTGCAGCGGCCATGCGGAGCTTTGCTGCCAGCCCAGGTAAGGGGTGTGGTAGGTCACTGCAGGACGATCTTCGAGCCCATTCTCCAAGCCCTTCAAATAACGATCAAAAAACCGAAGCTGCTCCTGCTGCAGGTGTTCGACGTATTTGCCCTCATAGTCAAACTCCTGGCGGTAATAACGTGGAATTTCGCCAAAGTGAAATCGCGGTGCGATGAACAAGTAGCGCGGATGGTCCTCACCCAGGGAAGCAAAGTACTGCAAGGGCCCTTTGGCAAATCCATCAAACCAGCCGGCTACAAGATAGACCGGTATGCCTGACTCCCAAACCTTTGGCAGGTACATCGACGGGCTCACCTTTGAAAACCCCGTGGCTTTATATTCAGCTGGTCCATCCGCATCCCAGAACCTGAACGCCGTATCCGCCAGGGTCTTCACTCTCACATTGTCCAGGTGCTCCAGCGTGTATTCATAATAGCGATTCTGGGTTCTAACTTTGCCATCTTCGTATGTCGGCGGGCGCTTTTCTTCCTGGGAAAGAGAATCCATTTCCGGCCATTCATCATAGATCGTCCCATCACCATCTTCATCCCACACGGGCAGGGAAGGAATCGCATTCCCTTTCAGGTCATACCAATTTCTGTTGAGGCGCATCAGGGTCTGGTCAAACCGGTCGATCCATCTGTGAGCCAGAATGCCTCCCGGTCGGAAGGCGGAGGTATATATGTCAAAGCCCATCACCTCCGGCATGATGCATTGCAAAGCGTCGGGTTGCTGCGCTGCTGTCACATACTGGATCCAGCCCAGATAGCTGGGGCCCATCATTCCCACGTTCCCGTCACACCAGCGCTGCTCGGAGATCCAGTCGATCATTTCCTTTCCATCCTCCCCCAGCCGGGGCATCAAGGGGAGTTGAGACCCCGAAGAAGCTCCTGCTCCCCGTAAATCAGATACAACAAAGGCATAGCCGTGGCGGAGCAGAAAGGCCACATTCGACATGATCTCAGCCATGTCAAAATCGGGGCCTGTGCCAAGACCTACCAACCTGGCCCCCACCCGCTTCATCAGTCCAAACTCCGGGACCAGGACTGCCCGGTTGTAAGCTGTGAATATGAAAATGGTCGGAAAAGCGCTCTGCGCAGGGCCTTCGGTTGGCAAAAAAATATCCGTAGCGATCTGCGTACTGTCCGACAATGTCACATATACCGACTGCCGGGAATAGCTTTCATACTCCGGCTGGCTGCCGGTGGAATAGTCAAACAAGGACTGCCCCATTGACTCCTGAAAAGACAAGAGCAGTATGAGACACGAAGCAAAGATCCTGAACATGTGATACCAAACTGACTAAATTCAACTGAATGCTTTGATAACGAAGCCATATGACAAATCGTTCCGTCCACCTGTGAATTCCCGATCAGGGCGTGGCAAGCGATATGTCCGCCCAGACCGGCAGGTGATCTGAGACGCCCCTGGCAGCCTCCAGATTGTCACAACTCCCTACCGTATCGATCCACCCTCCTTTGGAAAGAGAAAAGATCTCCTTCGGCCAGTAAATGTTGTCGATGGGATAATTCACGTATTCGCCCTGGCGGTTGCAGGAGCGCTTGAGGGTAGTCGGGCTGTCGTTGAGGACTGCCTGGTAGCCTCGCTCGTAGAATGGCCGCCAGACATCGTGATCTTCGTCCAGGTTGAAATCGCCGGCGATGATCACCGCAGGGGAGCCCAGCCGTCTTGGATAGTCAATAAAATGGCGGATCTCCAGTTCGGGGCGGTTGTCAAATCGCCGGGCATGAAAATTCACCACCCAAAAGCGGGTCGTGTCTCCGGCAATTTTGAACCGGGCCAGAAATGGCTCCCGATCACATGCCACCGCAAGTCCTGCATCCAGGAAGGCCCGTCCCTCAAGCTGAAGGCGGGAGGGTTTCCACAAGATCGCATACCGCTCACTGATGTAAGCGGAAGGGCTGTTGGTAGGATCGCTAATGCGATAGTCCCAGCGGGCACCGGTGCGATTGAGTTCATCTGCGATGAGCGCTACTTTCTGCGCACCTGCAGGGTCTTTGGCTACGACTTCCTGGATGAGGACGAGATCGGCGTCGCGCATTACCTGCACCATGACATTAATTTCTGAGGCGTCTTTGGTGCGACCGAGGTCCTGAATGTTCCAGGTAAGGAGGGTGAAAGATTGGGCCCATCCAGTAATGCTCCAGATGACAATGAAAAAAGCAGAGAAAAAAATGGATCTGATCATGGCAGGGAATCTAAGCGAGCCAGCTGAATAACCGGTGCTAACCAATTGTTTTGAGCCTGAAGACTTCCAGTTCGGTGTGCCGAAGCATAATTTGGCAGGCATCCGGGGTTGCTTGTTCAAAGCTAGCAGAACCAATCCTTTTCCTGGCATTTCGGGAAGACAATTTATGATTTGTTTCAAATAAGCGACCAGAGACCAGCCAAACTCCTTTTCAGCAAATGACAAAAATCTGAGTAAAACAATCATGTTGCTACTTATAAAAACAAAAAATTGGTTGATAGGAAGTTTTCCGTAAATTGTATTTTATCAAATTTTTCAACATAACTACCTTATTATGAAAAAGTTAACTGTCTTTATTTTCTTTCTATCACTGTGTATCCCTTCCTTTTCACAGGAAACTTATCTCCTGATGGAAATGATGGATGTGGACCCGAACAGCAATACTTCTTATCTGGAAGTAGAAGAGTTTTGGTCAAAGATCCATCAACAACGCGTCAATGCCGGAGAAATCAGGGGCTGGGATTTGTGGACCTTCATCCCGGCAGGGACCGAGCAGGAGTATCGATTCATGACAGTTACCTTTTTTGAAAGTGCAGTTAGCATGTTTGAAGGACTTACAGACGAAAGCATTAACAAGCACGCTGCTGCGGTCTATCCCGACATGTCAGAGAATGAATTGAATGCCATGTTGGAACAGACTGGAACCAGCCGCGACATTGCCGCGCAGATCTACTCGGTAGAATCAGACAAAGCAGGAGAGTTCAAAGTAGGTCTGGGAACCTATGCTACCATGGCATGGATGAAGACAGATCATCCGGATTACCTGGAAATGGAATCTGAAATCTTCAAGCCTATGCACACAAAAAGTATAGAAGCTGGCGAAATGATGGGCTGGAGCCTGATCAGCTTTATCTTTCCTTATGGAACGAGCTCTTATGCCTCTCATGTGGCCATGAACTTCTTTGAAGACCTTGAACAGTGTATCAATTATAGCATGGGTGGGAATGAAACCTCTATGACCCAGCAACTAGCCATAGAACAGGGATTGTCCACCAGAGAGATGAAATCAATCTCAATGGGACAGGTTATCATGTCTGTCCGATAGGATCTGTATTTTCTGTGTAAGATCATAGGAGGCTCCCTCACAAGGGGAGCCTCCTGTCCTTTTCCAGAATATCTCAGATCGAGTGAGAAAAAACACCTCATATCTTTGTTCAACCCATCTGGTATCCGTCACATAGCATTAAACGGATAATTCCCACCCCTTTTCATATTCTCTGGACCAGTCATTCATGGCAGACTGGTTGTTGATCACTCTTCCCGTAGCAGGGTCAACACGCACTGCGCCTCCATGATCATGAGCCAGATTGCCCAAATGGCAGAGAATGGTGCTTTTGGCAGCATCCTGAATGGGGGAATGCAAAGCTTCGCCTTCGCGGATCCCATTCGCCAGGTTCATAAAATGGCGAGAATCCAGGCTTCCTCCCCCGCGGGTGTCCGTAGTGGCTGATCGTTCTCCTTCGTTCACCCGCTTGATGGAATTCCCTTCCCGGTCAAATGCCTCGTAAAAATTGCGGGTGAGGATAGCATATCCATCCGAGCCATAGATTATGGCTCCGCGACCCATACCTCGATACCCTTCCGGAATACAACTTTTCCCCTCCCAGGTGATCATTTTTCCCTGATCATACTCATAGCTTACGGTATTGGTGTCAGGAAATTCCCAATCATCATCGAAAAAATATCGCCCTCCGGATGAGGTCACTCGGTTGGGGTAGTCCACCTGCAAGGCCCAGCGACACAGATCGATTTCGTGGGTGCCATTGTTGTGGACCTCACCGGTGCCCCAGTGCTTAAACCAGTGCCAGTTGTAGTGAACAATGTTGTCACGGTACTCACGGCGGGGAGCAGGCCCCTGCCAGAGCTCCCAATTGAGCCAGCTGGGTACAGCTGCAGGCTTCCCGTGACCAATCGACTGCCGGCCATTCGCATACCAGCCCTTTCCGAAGTGTACCGCCCCGATCAATCCATTGTGAATGTCCCGGATTCCTTCCCGCGTAGCTGGTCCCGACCGCTGTTGATTCCCCATCTGAATCAAATGGCCATATTTAGCCTGAGCCTCAATGAGCATCTCTGCCTCCCTGCCGTTGTGAGAACACGGCTTTTCGACATAGACATGCTTTCCGGCCTGAAGCCCCATGATGCTCATCGGCGCATGCCAGTGCTCCGGTGTGGCAATCGTGATCACATCCAGGTCATCTTCTTCCAGCAGGAGCCGAATATCCTGATAGCCTTTGGGTCTGCTGCCCGTCGCATCCTCCACCATTTTTTGGGCTTTGCTCAGCGCCCGGCTGTCCACATCACAAATATATCCCACTTCACAGTTGGGGGTATGTGTGATTGCATTGATATGGGCCAGTCCACGACTCCGAACGCCCAACACGCCAAATACCAGACGGTCGTTGGCACCCATGATTCTGGAATAGGCTCCGAGCGGCAGAGTGATGGCCGCTCCGGCTATGGCTGCTTGCTTGACAAAGGTTCTTCGGGTAGGCATAGGGAAGTGGTTTTTGGGGTGTTGGGAAATGACTACTTGCGACCAGGAACTTTTACCTTCCAACTCCTGTCTAACATCGTAAAAAATAAGCAGCGAGCTGTCATGGTCAGTAATTCCCCCTTTTTGGAAACTTGTGTGAGGCATTTTCGGTTAAAAGGATATGAAATATCTGTATTCAAGCTGGCTTGTGATTGGTTGGATGGTTTTCACACTTCCGGCCTGCAGCTACGGGCCGGATTTTTTGGAGACAGATAATCGACTGGTGAAGGAAGAAACACGAACCTGGATCCATTACGCCCCTGATACGGCCTCCCCAGCTGAAACCTGGCTGATGTTTTATCCCGGCGGCCTGGTAGATCCCCATGTTTATGAAGAATGGCTGAGCAGGCTGGCTGCCACGGGCCTCCATATCGTGGTGACTAAAATGCCGGTCAACCTCGCAGTGACGGCGATCAATCGCGGCGAGAGAATCCGGAAAGACTTCCCGGAAGCATCTTCCTGGGTCATTGCAGGTCACTCTCTTGGAGGGGCCATGGCCTGCGCCACCGTGGATGCAGATCGGGAGGCATACAAAGGAATCATCTTGCTTGCCTCCTATCCCGGCAATCAAAATGACCTGAGCAACTGGTCCAGACCTGTTTTATCTCTGAGCGGCGAACTGGATGGACTGTCACGCCCCGAAGACCTGGCAAGCAGGGCACCTCTCCTGCCACCGGCTTTTCGGTCCGGAGGTATTTTTGACTGGCCTGATATCCTTCCTGGCACCACCGTTTATCACGAAATCCCCGGTGCCAACCACGCCCAGTTTGGGAGTTACGGTCCCCAGGAAGGAGACTGGGAAGCCAGTATTCCCCGGGAGCAGCAACACCAAGAGCTGATCACCTGGATCAGCGTGTTTTTCACCCTCAACGACTGGCGATGAACCGACTATTGCTGTTTACCTTGGTAGCCAGTATGCTGCTGCCTTCTACTTTTTCCCAATCCTTTCAAACGGAGCTGCGGCTGCTTCCGGGTCTGGCCTCAGGAGCGAAGACCAATCCTGGGGATCTGGGCCTGGGATTGTACGCAGGGTACGAGTACTCTCTGGATAAAAGCTGGGCCTTGCGTAGTGGTCTGGAAATAAGCACCAGTGCCTGGGCCGGGCAACTGCTGGCCGAGGTGGGCAGCATCCGAACATTGGCGGCATGGGACAGAAACACCCTGTCGGCCAGGGCCTCCCTACACGGCGGCATGATATGGTTCCGAAATGATCCACCCCTGATCTATGGCCTCTCCTCGGGCATTCGATGGCAACAAAACTCCGGCCGATGGCGCTGGTACATCAGTCCGGGTATTCGCTGGCTGAATGCCCCAGCCTATGGCGACATGTCCACATTCAGCAGCCTCACTGACCTGGAACTGAGGATTGGCCTTCTGATTAACCTCCGATAAAAACGTTCTCATTCGGAGCGACCGACTCCGTCAACCCGGCACTTCCGTATCTTACCGGGAAAACTTGGCTTGTTCTGTACTTTTTCACACCAACCACCTCTATGGATCTCTCCTATATCATCAATCATCTTGGCGAAGAGCGCAGCGATTACATGAATGCGGGAGCCCCTCCTATCTTCCAGACCACGAATTTTCTGTTTCCCAATGTGGAAGACATGCGCAAAGCCCTGGCCAACGAACTGGACAGTCCCTTTTACACCCGGGGACATAATCCGACGGTTGCCATGCTCCGAAAAAAACTGGCT
>CAZLKP010000073.1:9774-14493 GCA_964560095.1 uncultured Bacteroidia bacterium | reverse complement strand
AGCCAATAAGCTCCCCGTCAAAACCAAATTTGTAATTCGTAGAGACCTACAAGCCTAAACGACATGAAGGCCAAAGAAATACGAGACCTGACGACCGGCGAAATTGTCGCCCGCATCAAAGAGGAAGAAGAAAAACTCCTCAGGCTCCGGCTTAACCATGCCGTGTCGGCCATTGAAAGCCCTTCTGAAATTCGCGCTGTTCGCAGGGGTATTGCCAGACTGAAAACCATCGCGCGCGAACGTGAAATGGCAGATCAGAACAACAAATAATTCTGGATCATGAGCGAAATGACTGAAACCAGAAACCTGAGAAAGGTCCGGATCGGCAAGGTAGTAAGCGATAAAATGGATAAGTCCATTGTCGTATCTGTCGAGCGGAGAGTGAAACACCCGATCTATGGGAAATTCGTGAATAAATCTTCACGGTTTATGGCCCATGACGAAAACAATGAATGTGGAATCGGTGATACCGTGAGAATCATGGAAACTCGACCCATGAGTAAATCCAAGCGCTGGCGCCTGGTAGAAATTGTCGAAAAAGCCAAGTAACACCGGGGGTAGGCTGGTGCCTGCCACTTAACAAGATACAGCAATGATTCAGCAGGAGAGTAGACTAAAGGTGGCCGATAACAGCGGAGCAAAAGAATTGCTCTGTATTCGGGTTCTCGGCGGTACCAAACGCCGCTACGCCAGAATTGGCGATAGAATCGTCGCTTCCGTAAAATCCGCAGATCCTTCTTCCGCCGTGAAAAAAGGGGATGTGGTTAAGGCAGTTGTTGTGCGTACCCGTAAAGAGCGCCGCCGCCCCGATGGAAGCTACATCAGATTTGATGACAATGCTGCTGTGCTGCTGTCCAACGATGGTGGACCGAGAGGTACCCGTATTTTTGGACCCGTAGCCCGTGAATTGCGCGAAAAAGGGTACATGAAAATTGTTTCTCTGGCTCCCGAGGTGATTTAATCCCCCTGCCGGAAACTGAAAAGGCTCGTAACATGAAGAAGCTGCACATAAAAAAAGGCGACAGAGTTCAGGTGATCTCAGGTAAATTCCGCGGAGAATCCGGCGAGGTTCTTCAGGTGATTCCTGAAACCGACCGCGCCATCATCGAAGGGATCAACATGGTGAGCAAGCACACCAAGCCCTCACAACAGTACCCTGACGGAGGAATTCTTGAACAAGAAGCCCCTATTCATATTTCCAACCTCATGGTGATTGATCCCGGAACCAAAGAACCATCCCGTATCGGCCGGAAGCGCGCTGAAGGAGGAAAAGGATGGGTCAGATACGCCAAGAAAAGCGGAGACATTCTCCCATAACGTTTTACGTAGCACCCAGACGCGGGTCGGAAATTCGCGTCGCAAATTATTCGCTATGTCTACTTATCAAGCAAGACTCTACAAACAGTACAGGGACACCATTGCTCCCAAGCTGTTTAAGCAGTTCAACTACAAAACAGTGATGCAGATCCCTCGCCTCGAGAAAATCGTGCTCAACCGAGGGGTAGGTGAAGCTGTTTCTGACAAAAAACTCATTGATGCCACTGTCCAGGAGTTTACCATGATTTCCGGACAAAAACCCATCGTGATCAATGCCAAAAAATCGGTGTCTAACTTCAAATTGAGAGAAGGCATGCCGATTGGTGTGAAAGTGACGCTAAGAAGTAGTCACATGTACGATTTCCTTGATCGCCTCATCAATGTTGCCCTCCCGCGGGTGCGTGACTTCAGAGGGATCCCGGTCCGTGGTTTTGATGGCCGTGGTAACTTTACCCTCGGTGTCAAAGAGCAGATCATTTTCCCGGAAATCATTGTTGACCAGATCAACCAAATCTCAGGACTTGATGTCACATTTGTGACCACAGCTCCTACCGACGAAGAAGCCCTCGCACTCCTGAAGGCGTTTGGAATGCCTTTCCAGAGTGCTGAACGAAAGAACTCCTAAGGATATGGCCCGTAAGTCACTCATCGCAAGAGAAGAAAAACGACGCAGGATGGTCGAAAAATACGCCGAAAAGCGTCGCCTACTCAAAGAAGAAGGGGATTATCAGGCGCTCGCACTCCTGCCCCGTAATTCTTCACCGGTTCGACTGCACAATCGATGCAAGCTCACCGGACGTCCCAAAGGATATATCCGAAGATTCGGAATATCCCGTATCAAGTTTCGTGAATTGGCCCTGCAGGGCAAGATTCCTGGTGTCAAAAAAACAAGCTGGTAATCATGCATACGGATCCCATATCAGACTACCTAACCCGGCTTCGCAACGCCCAGGCTGTTGGCCATAAAGTCGTTGAGATTCCCGCTTCTAATCTGAAGAAAGAAATTACCCGCGTACTCCATGAGCAAGGGTTCATTTCTAAGTATAAATTTGTGGATGAAGGTCCTCAGGGCTCGATCAAAATCGCCCTCAAATACGACCGCGCCACAAAAAGACCCGCTATCACTAAAATTACGCGGGTGAGCAAACCTGGACTCCGACAGTACAGAAAGGTGAAGAAAATGCCCAGAGTACTCAATGGACTCGGTGTCGTAATCGTCTCTACTCCGCAAGGAGTGATGACTAGTAAAGCCGCCAAAGAGAATAACGTCGGTGGCGAAGTGTTGTGTTACGTTTATTAAGATAGAGCAATGTCCCGAATTGGTAAACTTCCCATACCCGTACCTGCCGGTGTTACAGTGTCTGTCGATAAATCGAACGTAGTCACTGTCAAAGGCCCCAAAGGAGAATTGAAGCGCCAGATTGATCTGGATCTGAAGGTGAATGTCGAAGATGGCCAGATCACCGTGGAGCGTCCTACCGAGCAGAAGCGCCATAAGGCCCTTCATGGCCTCTTCCGTACCCTCATCCACAACATGGTTGTGGGCGTAAATGAAGGGTATGTGAAAGAGATGGAAGTCGTTGGCGTGGGTTATAAAGCCGAATCCAAAGGCAAAAATATGCTCGAACTCAATGTCGGCTTTTCACACCCTGTCGTTATGATCCTTCCCCCTGAAGTAACGGTAGAAACAGAAACGAAACGTGGAACTCCGCCGCAGATCAAACTGCAAAGTCACGACAAAGAGCTGATCGGGCAGGTAGCTGCCAAAATCAGAAGCATGAGACCACCAGAGCCTTACAAAGGCAAAGGTATTCGCTTCAAAGGGGAGCAGATCAGACGTAAGGCCGGTAAAGCCGGAGCCAAATAATCATGAATGTCAGAAGCAATGCTTCTTTAACCTTATAAAGAGATGGCAAAGACCTCTGCAAAAGTTCTCAGAAGAGCCCGGATTCACCGCCGAATCCGTAACCGGGTTTCCGGTTCGGCTGAAGCGCCACGTCTGAGCGTCTTCCGCAGCAATAAACAGATTTATGCCCAGCTCATTGACGATGAGGCTGGTGCCACCCTGGCTAGTTGTTCTTCTCGACAAAAGGATCTAAATTTGCAGCCACTTTCCAAAATTGAGCAAAGCCGCGAAGTAGGAAAAAAGTTGGCCGCCGCTGCCCGGGAAAAAGGGATTGAGCGCGTCGTTTTTGACCGGGGTGGATTCAATTATCACGGAAGAGTTAAAGCATTAGCCGAAGGTGCGCGTGAAGGCGGCCTTAACTTCTAATAAGACTATGGAACTGTCAAACGATATACGTGTCAAAAGCAGCGACGTCGAGCTGGAAGAGCAGGTCGTCAAGATCAACCGCGTAGCCAAAGTGGTTAAAGGTGGTCGTAGGTTTAGCTTCAGCGCTATCGTCGTCGTCGGAAACAAAGAAGGAATTGTTGGGTTCGGACTTGGCAAAGCCAACGAAGTAACTGACGCGATCTCCAAAGGTGTGGACGATGCGAAGAAAAACCTGGTGAAAGTTCACGTGGAAAAAGGTACCATTCCTCACGAGTCATTTACCAAATTCGGTGCCGCAAAAGTACTACTTCGCCCTGCTGCTCCCGGTACGGGTGTACTGGCAGGGGGTGCGATGCGTGCTGTATTGGAAGCTGCTGGAATTAAAGACGTAATCGGAAAGAGCCTCGGATCCTCTAACCCACACAACGTGGTAAAAGCGACCATCAAGGCCCTGACCGAAATGCGCAATGCCAGCGAAATCGCCCAGCTTAGAGGTGTCCCTGTCGGCAAGGTGTTTAACGGTTAAACCACAGTAGCATGTATCCAAAGGTGAAAATTACCCAGGTTCGGAGCATTATTAAGCGCCCCACCCAACAAAAGGCCACCATTAAGGCGCTTGGTTTGGGCAAAATAAACCGAACTGTGGAAAAAGAAGTCACGCCTCAGATCCTGGGTATGATCAAAAAAGTGACTCACTTGGTTCAATTGGAAGAGATTGAGTAATCATGAAATTGCATAATTTATCTCCTGCAAAGGAGTCAACAAAAACCAGAAAGCGCATCGGGCGCGGCCAGGGCACCGGTAGAGGGGGAACTTCTACCCGTGGCCATAAGGGTCAGCAGTCCCGCAGTGGCGCCACCTATAGGCCCTGGTTTGAAGGCGGTCAGATGCCCCTGCAGCGGAGAATTCCCAAGTTTGGCTTCAAAAACCCCTTCAGAGTAGAGTATGAAGTGATCAACCTGGATTCTATTCAGGAATATGCTGATGCATATTCTGGAGAAACCATTGATCACGATTTCCTCGTAAAGCACGGGCGTATTTCCAAGCCCACCGAATTGGTGAAAGTCCTGGGAAGAGGGGATCTCAAAGCCAAAGTTGAACTCCAATAGCTCAGCCATGGGCACGAGCCT
>CAZLKP010000073.1:7886-9764 GCA_964560095.1 uncultured Bacteroidia bacterium | reverse complement strand
TTAAGCTGAACAAATACAGCCAGTCTGCCAAAGCTGCTATTGAGGCCGCAGGTGGTACAGCTGTCGAAGTATAAGCATCGATGAGAGTACTGATCGAAAAACTCCGGAACATTTTCAAAATTGAGGAACTGAGAGACAGAATCCTCTATACCTTGATGCTATTGGCCGTGTTCCGGCTGGGAACTTTTGTGATTCTGCCCGGAGTTGACTCTGTCACCTTGCAGGATTCATTCAGCAGCAGCAGCGGAGGCGCCGGCGGGCTGCTTGACTTTGTCAATACCTTCCTCGGAGGTGCTTTTGCCAGAGGATCCATTCTGGCACTGGGCATTATGCCCTACATTTCAGCGTCCATTGTTGTTCAGTTGTTGGGGGCTGTTCTTCCTTCCATTCAGAAACTTAAGTCTGAAGGAGAAGCAGGACAGCGAAAGATGAATCAGATCACCAGGTACCTCACAGTCGCGATTACCATGGGGCAGGCTGCTTCGTACATCGTGTACCTGAGAGGTCAGTTTGGAGCCGCTGTCTATGGAAGCGGCCCGATATTCTGGTTGATGACCATGGTTATCCTCACTGCCGGGACTATGTTTCTTGTGTGGCTAGGTGAGCGAATCACTGACAACGGAATCGGTAACGGGGTGTCCCTGCTGATCATGATCGGAATTATCTCTGGATTCCCGGCAGCCCTGGTTCAGGAAGCTAGTACGACCCTCCCCCTAAATTTCTTTATCGAAATCCTCGCGCTGGGCGCAGTAACCATGGCGGTTGTAGCGCTTACGCAGGCTACCCGGAAGATACCGATCAATTATGCCCGTCAAATGATGGGGAACCGTGTAGGGCAACTCGGTGGTGGAACCGCCGCCCGTCAGTACATCCCCTTGAAGGTGAACAGTGCAGGGGTTATGCCGATCATCTTTGCCCAGGCGATTATGTTTCTTCCAGTAACTCTGGTGTCATTTGCTGTTGGCTCCGGGAATTCAGCCACTGCGGGATTCATTGGTGCGATGAGTAATATTGCCGGCTTCTGGTATAATCTGGTCTTTTTCTTCATGATCCTCATCTTTACCTATTTCTACACAGCGATTTCGGTAAACCCAAATGAGATTGCGGATCAGCTCAAGAGGAATGGTGGCTTTATTCCCGGCGTAAAACCCGGAAAGAAAACAGCTGCATATATTGACAATATTCTCAGTAGAGTGACTCTTCCTGGTGCCATATTCCTGGGTTTTGTTTCCATTTTCCCGGCGATCGCCATGAACATGGGAGCTTCACAAGGGTTTGCGCAGTTTTTTGGAGGAACAACACTGCTGATCATGATTGGGGTAATTTTGGATACCCTTCAACAAATAGAAAGCTATCTTCTGATGCGCCACTATGATGGACTCATGCAGTCCGGTCGCGTCAAAGGAAGAAAGCGTAGCGGATTGGCTGTTCAGGGCCGTCGGTAAAAGTAGGGGTGATCTATGTCTGATCAAATCATTTTGAAGACCCCTGAAGAAATCGAGCTGATTCGCACTAGTTCTTTGCTGGTAGGCAAAACACTTGGCGAGCTGAAGCGTCATATCAAGCCTGGAGTAAACACCCTAGAGCTTGATCAGATTGCGGAGGCTTACATTCGGGATCACGGCGGAATTCCCGCATTTAAGGATTACAATGCTGCATTTGCAGATTATCCTTTCCCCGGAAGTCTGTGTACATCTGTCAATGAGCAGGTTGTACATGGAATCCCTTCTAAAGATGTGATCCTAAAAGATGGTGATTTGATCTCCATAGATTGTGGGGTTCTTATGAACGACTACTTTGGGGATTCAGCCTACACCTTTCCCGTAGGAGAGGTGAGCTCCAAGAAGCTCAGGTTGATGCAGGTAACCAAAGAGTCCT
>CAZLKP010000073.1:5277-7876 GCA_964560095.1 uncultured Bacteroidia bacterium | reverse complement strand
GGGCATTGAACAGGTGAAGGTTGGCAACCGGATTGGCGATATTGCGTATGCTGTTCAAAAACATGCCGAGCGTTATGGGTACAGTGTGATTCGAGAAATGGTTGGTCACGGCCTGGGAAAAAGCCTTCATGAGGCTCCGGAAGTGCCCAATCATGGCAAACGTCGCTCGGGTCCCAAACTGGCCAATGGTATGGTACTTGCCATTGAACCCATGATTAACCTGGGTAAGCGGTTCATCAAGGTCGCAGATGACGGATGGACGGTTTTCTCCACGGATAAGCAGCCGTCCGCTCACTATGAACACAGCATTGCTATTGTGAACGGAAAAGCTGAGATTCTGTCTACCTTCGAATATATCGAAAATTAAACGCTTCATTCATTTTGGCTAAACAAGCTCCAATTAAAGTCGATGGCGTGGTAACCGAAGCGTTACCCAATGCAACATTTCGGGTCAAACTGGAAAACGGGCACGAATTGCTTGCCCACATTGCAGGTAAAATGCGGATGCACTACATTCGCATCCTTCCCGGAGACCGGGTGGCCCTAGAAATGACGCCTTACGACCTGTCAAAAGCGAGAATTGTTTACCGTTACAAATAACACTTACTGCTGCGCGCAGCTGAGCTAACCAGGAAGAATCATGAAAGTCAAAGCTTCCATCAAAAAGCGGAGTTCAGATGATATCATCATCCGTCGCAAGGGGAAACTCTATGTGATTAACAAGAAGAATCCCAAACATAAGCAACGTCAAGGCTAGAAACCAACTGATCTATGGCACGAATTGCAGGTGTTGACCTACCCAAAAACAAGCGAGGCGTTATCGGCCTTACCTACGTCTTCGGCATTGGCCGCACTACTGCCTCCAAAATCCTGGAACAGGCTGGGATCAGCGAGGATAAAAAAGTGGACGAGTGGAATGATGAAGAAATTGTGAACATTCGCCGAATCATCGGTGATGAGTTTAAAGTTGAAGGGTCCTTGCGTAGCGAGATTCAACTGAATATTAAGCGCTTGATGGACATCGGATGCTACCGCGGCCTTCGTCACAGAAAGGGGCTGCCCACACGTGGACAAAGAACCCAGACGAATGCCCGTACCAGAAAAGGCCGTAAGAAAACTGTGGCCAACAAGAAGAAAGTCACCAAGTAATGTGCTGGTTTTGTCCGGCCTGCCGGGCATGGAGTAATACAAGTAAACATGGCTAAAACGCAAAGAACGCCGAAGAAGAAGAAAAAAGTGGATGCCGTCGGGCAGGTACATATTTCCTCTTCATTTAACAACATCATCATCACCATCACAGATCTGGGAGGAAACACCATTTCCTGGTCTGCTGCTGGTAAGATGGGGTTCCGCGGCTCCAAAAAGAACACACCCTATGCCGCTCAGGTAGCCGCCACTGACTGCGCCAAGAAGGCTTATGACATGGGCCTTCGCAAGGTTGAGGTCTTTGTCAAAGGCACTGGTTCAGGTAGGGAATCTGCGATCCGTGCAGTCAATGCTGCCGGAATCGATATTACCGTTATCCGCGACATCACCCCACTCCCTCATAATGGATGCCGTCCGCCGAAGCGCAGACGCGTCTGATTTTTTCACCTCGGGATTCAGGTGCGAAATGGACCCTTTGGGTTTGCGATTTCGTCTATCCTGATTCCTTCCCAATTTTCAAAGTTGAATGGCTCGTTACAGAGGTCCCAAAACAAAAATCGCCCGTCGCTTTAAGGAGCCTATTTTTGGCCCCGATAAAGCCCTCGAAAAAAGAAAATACGGCCCAGGTCAGCATGGCCGTAGCAGAAGAAGAAAGCAGTCTGAATACGCGACTCAGCTTCAGGAAAAGCAGAAGGCAAAGTATACCTATGGCGTGCTTGAGCGTCAGTTTCGCAAAACCTTTGATGAAGCTGCACGCCGCCAGGGCATTACCGGTGAGACCTTCCTGCAATTGCTGGAAAGCCGTCTGGATAATGTCGTATTCAGAATGGGATTCGCTCCTACAAGAAGAGCTGCGCGCCAGCTCGTGAATCACAAGCATATCATGGTCAATGGAGTGGTTTCCAATATCCCCTCCATGCTTCTCTCTGGAGGAGATGTCGTGACCATTCGTGAAAACAGTCGCAACCTCGAAGTGATCAACAGAAATCTGGGGCGCTCTCAGCGTTTCTCATGGCTCAATGTGGAGGCAGGTGCTTTCCAAGGTACCTTCCTCAATTACCCTGAGCGTGAGGAAATTCCTGAGAAAATCTCGGAGCAGTTGATCGTTGAACTTTACTCTAAGTAATCGGCAGATCGACCGATTGCTTCCCTTTCGTCACAGAAAGCTACTAGATATATGGCTCTGCTGGAATTTCAAATGCCCGAAAAGGTGGTTCTGGAGAAGGACAATGACTTCTATGGTCGCTTCCTCCTTCGCCCGCTTGAACGTGGCTACGCTATCACCGTCGGTAACTCGCTTCGTCGCGTGTTGCTTTCCTCGCTCGAAGGTTATGCCATCACGTCCATCAAAATCCCCAGCGTGGATCATGAATTCTCCGTTGTGGAAGGCGTGATTGAGGACGTCACAGAAATCATTCTGAACCTCAAAGAGGTGAGAATCAAAAAAGTGACT
>CAZLKP010000073.1:0-5267 GCA_964560095.1 uncultured Bacteroidia bacterium | reverse complement strand
AAAAGAAACCTTCACCGCCGGTGACATCAATGAGGCAACCCCAGCCTTTGAAGTGACCAATCCGGACCACGTCATCGCTCACCTGGACCCCAAAAAGCAGTTCGATATCGAGCTGACCATCGGAAAAGGACGCGGCTACGTGGCGGCTGAGGACAATAAAAACCCTCAGGCTAACATTGGTGAGGTTGCTATCGACTCCATCTTTACCCCGATCAAGAATGTTCGCTATTCTGTCGATGCCTACCGTGTAGAACAGCGCACTGACTTTGAGCAACTCGAAATCGAGGTAAAAACTGATGGGACCATTAATGCAGAAGATGCGCTCAAAGAAGGAGCAAATATCCTGCTTCGTCACCTCATGCTCTTCTCCGATGACTCCATTACCCTGAAGTCTGAAGAGCCGGAGAAAAAGGATGAAGTGGATGAAAATTTCCTTCAGATGCGCAAACTGCTCAAAACACCACTCTCTGAGCTGGATCTCTCTGTCCGGGCATACAACTGCCTCAAAGCAGCGGATATTAAGTCGCTCGGTGATCTGGTGAGCTACAACATTGCCGACCTGCTCAAATTCCGGAACTTTGGTAAGAAGTCTCTCACCGAATTGGAAGAGCTGGTAGCCGAGAAAAACCTCAGCTTTGGCATGGACGTATCCAAATTCCGCCTGGAAGAGGATTAAGGATTTTCAGAGGAAGGTCTAACGAATGTTGGTCCTTCCTTCTTTTTTATGTTTTGTCATCATTGCCCGGGGGATTATGACCCTCCTGAAGCCACTTCAGGGTGGAATGCCCCTGGCAAGCCAAAGGTTTAACAATGAGACACGGGAAAAAATTCAATCATCTCGGCCGCAAGGCTCCTCACCGTAAAGCCATGTTGAGCAACATGGCAAATTCGCTGATTGAGCACAAGCGGATCACCACCACACTCGCCAAGGCCAAAGCGCTCCGGAAATTCGTCGAGCCCATTGTCACCAAAGCAAAGCAGGATACCATGCATTCCCGCCGTGTGGTTTTCTCCTACCTCAACAACAAAGAGGCTGTTAAAGAGCTCTACACTACCGTAGTACCCAAAATCTCGGATCGCCCAGGTGGATACACCCGAATCTTGAAACTGGGAACCCGCCCTGGGGACAACGCCGAAATGGCTTTTATTGAATTCGTTGATTTCAATGAGCTCGCTCCAGGAAAAGTGGGATCTGGCTCTGCTAAGAAGAAGCGCCGTCGTCGTGGCTCTGGAAAGAAAAAGGCTTCCGCCAAGAAGGAACTGGTAGCTGAAGTGGAAGAAGTAGCTGAAGAAGTCACTGAAGAAGTTGTCGAAGAGAAGGATTCTTTGATGGATAAAGCCAAAGACGTTGTGGAAGATATTGCAGAGGAGGTAGAAGAAGTGGTTGACAAAATTGAAGACGCCGTCGAAGAAATTGCTGATAAGGTTGAGGATGCCGTCGAAGATGCAGTCGAATCCATCACCGGCGATGACGACGACGAAGATGACGATGACGATGACGATAAGAAGAAGAAAGAGGACTGATTGTCCACTTTCTGGGAAATAAAAAAAGAGGCTCCTCATATGAGACAGCCTCTTTTTTTTATCACAATGATTGGTGTACCGCTTATCCGCGAAGCCGGAATGTCATGGTGACTCTTACACGATCCCTTCCGGCACCGGGTGCGGGATCAAACTTCCAGCGCTTGATAGCAGATTCTCCCGCACGGGCCAGGCTCGGCTTGTTATTGGGCATGGCGCGGGCGTAGGATACACTTCCATTTTCTTCGATGATAAATTCAAATGTAAGCGTTCCTTCTTCCTGAGAGTCGTAGTTTGGGTAAGGAAGCGCAATGGCGACTCGCCCATCCAGGCCACCGCCACTCCCTTGTCCAAAGGAATACATACCGTTGGGATCGAGGACATCGGTATTTGGCGAACCACTGTTGCCGACAGATCCTTGATCTGCGTTGCCCTGATTGGCTCCTCCACTATTGTTAAACGTGAAATCTTCATCCAATTCCTGCTGGGGTTCAGGTGCAGGTGGTGTGGGCTGAGTCGTGGGCTGAGTCGTTGGTTGCGTGGGCTGTGTCGTAGGCTGATTGGTCGGCCTTGGATTGGGGGTAGGTGGATTGGTGGGCTCTGATACCGGCCTCGGGTCCGGCCGCGTCACGGGTGTGGGTGGCGGGGGGGTAGGATCCACCGGATTGGGCTCAGCCTGAGGTTGTGACTGGGCAGGAGGAGTAGGTTGGGGATCTGGTACAGATCGATCCAATGTATTGATGTTGCGGCTTCCCTGTTTGTTGTCGCCAAAGTCGATGGCTCCGACAAATTTATACTCCTTGCCGGGAGGGCGATCAGGGGTGCGATAAGCTGTGAAGAAAAACGTCAGCAGTGCCAGGACCAGCAAAATGGCAGTGGTAGCAATTACACTAATGCGGACATTTCGTCTCTCCAGTTGAAGTATTTCAGAAGGAATCAGGGCCATAGGTTCTTGAGTTAGCGCTACGTGGAAGAGGCACCATTCGGCTGGATTCCACATCTCAGGTTATGAAAAAGCAAAATATTTCTATCTTCTTCAACGAATCAGATGATTCAGAGATGCGGAATGATAGGCTTTTTTCCTTAAATCTTCTCCCAATCCTGAAGAGCCCGGAAGATCTCCTCCTGAATCAGTGCCCCTTTGTCCTCGTTATACCACTGCTGAACCTCAATGGAAAATTTGTCATAGGGCTTGTCCGGTGCCTGCAAGTAGGTCAATACTCTCTCTTGAAGTGCTTCGGGGCGAGGGCCCCAGGTGCCGAGTTCCTTCCCCGTTTCTCTGTCAAGCGCTACCAGTTTCGGAATTGATCGGCTTTTTCCCGTCAGATAATGATCGAATAATTCTGAATGTTCGTCACGGTAGTACAGATTCAGAAGAATTTTTCCTTCTGAGCGTTGGGCGATGGCCTGCAACACCGGCAGGCTCTGGGCCGCATCTCCACACCAGCTTTCTGTGAAGATATTCCACGCGTATCGTTTCTCCAGGCTGGCCAGAAACTCGTCCCAATATGCAGCAGGCTGAAAGGTACGGGTCAACCTCCGTATCCTGGAGGCGCTCATTTTGGTGTAATGAACATAACTCTCGGATTGGTTTTCCCCGGAGCTTTTGCCTTCCCGGGCGAGGGTCTTTACTTGTTCGACATATTCATCGTAGGATATGCCTTGGGGCCAGCTGGTCGTTGGTGTCATGGATCGGATCGTGTGATTGTCTGGTAAATTAACGTCATTCTCCCAGGACTTGTTCCAGGGAATAGGGATGAACATAGGCACTTGTCGCCGATATGACAGGTAACGTTCGCCAAATTGCCGGATGAGTTTTCGTTCTTCCAGCCTCGTACCAAGCACAAGGTAGGCCAGAATACACCCCAATGCCACCAGACTGGCTTCGTTCGGAAGTATTAGAAATACACCCAAAACAATGAGAATGGTTGCGAAATACAGAGGATGCCTGACTTTCCGATGCCAGGGAGATAAAACGAGAGGCTGGGATTGGTCCCAGTCGCGCTCGCTGTTTTTCATCCCAAGGAAAACCGCCCCATCATAACTTCGATATGCTTCTCGCCCGATCCATCCACCGGCAATGAACAACAAGCCTCCAGGAACCAGCGAGTACACGCTCTTCCAGAGCATATCGGATGGAACTGTCAACTGCATCCACAACAGGGGCAGAAGGAGAAAAAACGAGAGGAGATTGAAAACAAGACGATACCAGCGTCCTTTTCCCGGAAAGAGGTTGATGAGCTGTGCTTTTACTGTGTGCGAAGCCAGAAGGCTATGTAGCATAAAGTAGCCGATCCAGGCAGCAGCGAGAACCAAAAGGGATGTATTCATGTGGCCGAATGGGCAAAATGGATCATTTCTCAAAATAGTAGGCACGAAATCCACAAGCAACGAGCGAAATCATCGTGCCAATGAGCACGCATGTGTGACTTTGTGGTAAGGAAATATACTCAAAAAGCGCCTCCTGCTCTTCCCGCTCAGGAGTTATTGTAGATCCTGTCATGTAGGGGATTGTTTCAGAAATTGGGGCAAATCCTTGACTTCTTCACAACATACCTGCTCCATGACCTGCAGTACCTGAGCCTTGAGCATGGCGATGGTGTGATCTCCTCCCTTTTTTCCCAGAGCGCCTACACCATACATAAATGTCCGTCCCAGAAATGTGAACTGTGCGCCACTGGCTAGGGTGCGGACGATATCCGGTCCGGATCGGATACCAGAATCCATCATCACGGTGATGGTGTCGCCATAAGCAGCTGCGATCCTTCCCAGAGGCTTGATCGCCGATTCACCGGCATCCAATTGGCGCCCGCCGTGATTGGAAACGATCAACCCATCAACCCCCAGCCGGATGGCTATTTCTGCATCTTCCTCTGATGCAACCCCCTTCAGCACCAGTTTCCCCTTCCACATATCCCTGATGGGCTTGATTTTTTCTTCATTCAGCCTGCCAGTGAAGGTTTTGTTCATAAACAGGCCCAGTTTTTTCATGCTGAGACCTTTGGGGGTGTATGGCTTGAGTGTAGCAAATCGCGGCATGCCTTCGCGCAGCGTCTGAATCCCCCAAACCGGTGCACCAATCATCTGAAGCATATTGCTGAGAGTCATGGACGGAGGCATGGCGAGGCGATTTTTGATGTCTTTGTACCGAAGGCCAAATGAAGGCACATCACACAGAATCACCAGCACCGGGCATTGGGCTGCTGCGACGCGCCCAATGATTTTGTCGCGCAAGGAATCCTCCGTCGGGTGGTAGAGCTGAAACCAGGCTTTTCCTTCCGTCCATTTGCTCACCTCTTCCATGGAACTGGTTCCAACGGTGCTGAGAATGAACGGAATATTATGCTTGTGGGCCGCCCTGGCCAAAATTTCAGTTGATCCGGGCCAGATCAGACCCTGCAGTCCGATGGGTGCGATACCAAACGGTGCATCATAGGTGTGGCCAAACAATTCGGTTTTCAGGCTGGAATAGGTGTGTGGCGTAAGATAGTGGGGAACCAACTCCACTTCCCGCATGTCGTCGGTATTTTTCCTGAGATTCACCTCTTCATTGGCGCCGCCTTCGAGATAATCAAAAGCAAAACCGGGAATTCTTCGTTTCGCCTTTCGCCGAAGCGAATCCACCGAAGGATAATTGGGATTGTAGGGGAGAGCCATGTTGTCGAGCGAATAGGTGGTTGAAAAGGTTCAAATCGTTTTCAGGTGGACTTTCATAGTGACATTCTACTGAATATGTGACCGATAGA